>NCHD01000065.1 GCA_002257045.1 Hydrogenophilales bacterium 16-61-112
GGTGATCGCAGCAGTCAAGGTGGTCTTGCCGTGGTCAACGTGTCCAATCGTTCCTACGTTTACGTGCGGTTTGGTCCGCTCGAATTTTTCCTTAGCCATTTCAAGTACCCCTCAATTTGCACAAGAAGAACGATGCGTCAAATTCACCGCACCCCGACTATCAACACCCACACCCCGCACTTGCCGAGCGCTTCAAATAACTGGTGCCCGCGGACAGAATCGAACTGTCGACCTCTCCCTTACCAAGGGAGTGCTCTACCTCTGAGCTACGCGGGCCATGCGTTTTGACTTTATTTCCGGCAAAACACGCCAAACACAACAAACTGGAGCGGGAGAAGGGAATCGAACCCTCGTCATAAGTTTGGAAAACTTCTGCTCTACCATTGAGCTACACCCGCTACGAGCCGACAGCAAATCGCTGACGGCTAAAAATTCTGGTGGTGGGGGAAGGATTCGAACCTTCGAAGGCAGAGCCGTCAGATTTACAGTCTGATCCCTTTGACCGCTCGGGAACCCCACCCAAACGACAGAACTCCGTGTCAAACATCACGCAACAAAATCAACAACTGGCGCGCAAACGTCTAAACATTGAACAGGAAATTGAGGACATCACCGTCCTTGACCACATATTCCTTGCCTTCTGCCCTCATCTTGCCCGCCTCCTTGGCTCCCTGTTCGCCCTTGCAAACAATGAAGTCCTCGAATGCGATGGTCTGGGCACGGATGAAACCGCGCTCGAAATCGGTATGAATGACGCCGGCGGCATGTGGCGCGGTATCGCCCTTGTGAATGGTCCAGGCGCGCACTTCCTTCACACCGGCGGTGAAATAGGTCTGTAATCCGAGCAAATCGTACGTCGCGCGTATCAACCGGCTCAAGCCGGGCTCATCCCAGCCCAGTTCTTTCAGATATTCAACCCGGTCTTCTTCCGACAACTCCTGCAACTCTGCCTCCAATGCGGCACAAACCGGCACCACCGGTGCGTCCTCCTTGTCGGCAAAAGCCTTCAAGGCATCCAGCATGGGGTTGTCGTGAAAGCCGTCTTCGCTCACATTGGCTACATAAAGGGTGGGCTTGACTGTCATCAGGCACAAGGGCCTGATCGCTTCCAGACCTTCCGCATCCAGTCCAGCCGCGCGCGCGGGGCGACCTTCATTGAGCGTTGCCAACACAGGCTTCAATGCCTCGACAATCACCTTGGCCTCCTTGTCGCCGCCACGCGCCGCCTTTTCATAGCGAATCAGGGCTTTTTCGCAGCTTGCCAGATCGGCCAGCGCCAACTCAGTGGCGATGGTTTCGATATCCGACAACGGATCGACCTTGCCGGCAACGTGAATCACGTTATCGTCGTGGAAACACCGCACCACATGACAGATCGCATCGGTTTCACGAATCGTGGCGAGGAACTGGTTGCCCAGACCCTCGCCCTTGGACGCACCCGCCACCAAACCCGCAATGTCGACAAACTCGACAATTGCAGGCACTACCTTTTGTGGCTTGATGATGCTGGCAAGCTGCTTCAGGCGCGGATCGGGCACTTCGACCACGCCGGTATTCGGCTCAATGGTGCAAAAGGGGTAATTCTCCGCTGCGATGCCCGCCTGGGTTAGCGCATTGAACAGGGTGGATTTTCCGACGTTGGGCAAGCCAACAATGCCGCATTTCAAGCTCATGGTTTTTCCTGGGTTTTGGGGGGTGCGGGTTTGGGTCGATATCGGCCTGCTCTTCGCGCCGCGGCGGTTTCAATACATAGTTCACCACTTCGTTGCGGTCGCCCGGGTGGCCGATACCTATACGCAAGCGCCAGTAGTCCTGCGTGCCCAGATGCGAGGTGATGTCCTTGAGCCCATTATGTCCACCCATCCCGCCGCCAAACTTGAGGCGCAACTGGCCGGGCGGAATATCGAGCTCATCGTGCACCACCAGAATCTCGGCCGGCTCGATGCGATGAAAGCGGGCCAGTTCGCCGACTGCCTGACCGGAACGGTTCATGAAGGTTTGCGGCAGCAGCATCCACACGTTGCTGGCACTTTTGCCCACGACACCATGAAAGCGCGACTCCATCGCGAGTGAAGCGCCCCATGATTGTGCGAGTCGCGCGCAAAACCAAAACCCGGCGTTATGCCGGGTTTCTTCGTAGTCGCGCCCCGGGTTACCGAGGCCGACAATCAGGCGTGGCGCTGTCATGGCGATTCAGAACGCAACGACAGACGGCGGCCGCAATTAATCAGGCTGCGGGTGCAGCAGCCCCGGGCGCAGGTTCGTCGGACTTCATGCCCTTGGGCAGCGTGATCGACGCGACAGCAGGGTTCTCCTGCAGAATATGCGCAACGAACTCCACACCCTCTGGCAGCTTGAGCTCGGCCACATGAATGGAATGCCCCAGCTCCAGACCGCCCATGTCCACGGCGATGAATTCGGGCAGGTTGCCGGGCAGGCAGCTTACGTCGATTTCAGTCATCACATGACTGACCTTGCCGCCACCGGTTTTTACGCCGGGTGCAGCGTCTGCATTGAGGAAATGCAGCGGTACCTTGACGTGAATTTTGTGGGTTTTATCGACGCGCTGGAAGTCGACGTGCAGCACTTGCTGCTTGTAGGGGTGCCATTGCGCATCGCGCAGCAGGACAGATTCCTTGGCGCCGTCGATATTCATCGTCAGCACGGAAGCGTGAAAGGCTTCCTTGCGCAGCGAGTGATACAGCGCATTGTGATCCAGCTCGATTTGCACAGGCGCTGCCGTGCCGCCATAGACGATGCCGGGAACCTTGCCTGCGTGACGCAGACGGCGGCTCGCACCCGTACCTTGCAACTCACGCTTGGCAGCAATAACTTCGATTTCCATAGTATTTCTCCAGTTTGTACAACGCCGTGCCGCTATTCGATGCTGCTTATTCAATGAACAGCGAACTGACAGAATCTTCGTTGCTGATGCGGCGGATGGTTTCCGCCAGCAACTCAGCCACCGACAACTGTCGGATTTTCTTGCACGCCAGCGCGTCCTCGCGCAACGGAATGGTATCGGTGATCACCAACTCATCCAGCGCGGAATTCGTCACGCGCTCGGCCGCCGTGCCCGACAGCACGGCATGGGTGCAATAGGCCATGACCTGTCTTGCGCCATGCTCTTTCAATGCATTGGCCGCCTCACACAGCGTGTTGGCGGTATCCACCATGTCGTCCATGATGATGCAGGTGCGGTCCTTGACGTCGCCAATGATGTTCATCACCTTGGCGACGTTGGGTTTGGGACGGCGCTTGTCGATGATCGCCAGTTCGCACTCGAGCCGCTTGGCGATCGCCCGCGCCCTCACCACACCCCCCACATCTGGCGACACCACCATCAGGTTCGGGTGATTGCGCTTCCAGATGTCGCCCAGCAGGATCGGGCTGGAATAAATATTGTCGACCGGAACGTCGAAAAAGCCCTGGATCTGATCCGAGTGCAAGTCCATTGTCATCAGTCGGTCGATGCCGGCCACCTGCAGCATGTTGGCCACCACTTTGGCGGTAATCGCCACCCGCGCCGAGCGGGTGCGGCGATCCTGTCGCGCATAGCCGTAGTACGGAATGGCGGCGGTGATGCGACCGGCCGACGCGCGCTTGAGCGCATCCACCATCACCATTACCTCCATTAGCGTGTCATTGGTCGGCTGGCATGTCGACTGCAGCACGAACACATCCTTGCCACGGACGTTTTCGAGGATTTCGACCATCACCTCGCCATCCGAAAAGCGCGACACGGTGGCGCGACCGAGGCGGATGTTGAGATGACGCACCACATCGCCAGCCAGGCGCGGGTTGGCATTCCCACTAAACACCATCAAGTTGTCTATGGACACGCACGCCTCCGGCGATTGGGCTCAAACACCAAAACAAAAACAGCCGCCACAGGCGGCTGCTCACATATTCTTGGCTGGGGAGGTAGGGATCGAACCTACGAATGTCGGAATCAAAATCCGATGCCTTACCACTTGGCGACTCCCCAACAACACATCCCATGCCGCATCTTCTGCTTCAAACACTGCGAACACGCAGGCACCCGAACCTGTCATCCGCGCCACGCCAAACTGTGCCAGCCATTCAAGCGAACGGCCGACTTCCGGGTAACGACTGACGACCACTGGCTGCAGGTCATTTCGACCCATGCCTGCGGAAAAGCGCGCCATTTTAAGGGCAGACGTATTGCGCGTCAATTCCGGCGCAGCAAAAATTGCTGCGGTCGGCACCTGCACCGGCGGCATGAGCACCACATACCAGGCCGGCGGCACGCTTACCGGACTCAGAATCTCGCCTACGCCTTCTGCAAATGCAGTCTGGCCATAGATAAATACGGGTACATCGGCGCCCAGCTGCAACGCGAGCTGTTGCAGCTTTTGGCGCGGGAGATTGACCTGCCACAGCCGGTTGAGTGCAAGCAGCACCGTGGCCGCGTCGGAGCTGCCGCCACCCAGCCCGCCTCCCATTGGCAGCACCTTTTCCAGCCGGATGCGCACGCCTGCGCCTTCCGGTGCATGCGTCTGCAGCAAGCGCGCGGCGCGCACCGTCAGATCGTCGTCTTCGGCTACGCCGGGCAGATCGCCCACGCGCACCACCTGACCGTCATCACTCAATTCGAGATGCACGGTATCGGCGCGATCAATCAGGCGGAACACGCTTTGCAACAAGTGGTAACCATCTGCACGACGGCCGACCACATGCAGAAACAGGTTGAGCTTGGCGGGGGCGGGGTAGGCGTGACTCATTCGACCAGCCAGCTATCGGTAACCAGGCGAATCTCCAGCCCTTCGCGCGTTACCCACAACTTGCCCGGACGCGTGGAGGTATCACCGGCATAGTGATAATTGATCACCCAGCCATCCTGCCTGAGTTGCGCCAGACGGCCGGCATCATCCCGCCGGACATCGTGCTCGCTATTCGGGGCGGGCAGCGCCTGCACCCACCAGACCAGTCCGGAAACGGGCAAGGCATAGCCCAGGGTCTCACGCGTCAGGGATTCGACATCCGCCGCCTGCCGCAGGGGCTGGTTGGGCATATCGAGCGAAGCGCCGTCAGCATTGACCACGATGCGAGCCACGCCTTGCCCCAGGGGGGATGTCAGCAGCAGTTCATCCGAGCGCTCACGGTGTTGCCAGAAAAGTGTTCCCGACGCATTTTGCGCTTCGGTTTGAATGCCGATTCGCCCCTGCAAGGTCCAGTTGGCCGACGACTCCCCCTGCACCGGCGCAACGGGCAGGGAGGCCGTCGTGGCGCATCCGCTCATGAGCAATGCCAGCCACAGAACTGCGATCCCGCGTGACATCAGGGCTTCAACCGACGCAGGGTTTCCAGCAACACTTCGTTTTCAGGATGGGTTTGCAGGCTGGTTTGCCATAACTTGCCCGCCTCGTCACGCTGCCCGCGTGCCCACAACACCTCGCCCAAATGGGCAGCGATCTCGGGATCCGAACGCAGTTTGTATGCGCGTTCCAGATACGCCTGAGCTTTCGTCAAGTCCCCCGCACGGAATTGCGCCCAGCCGACGCTATCCAGAATATAGGCATCGTTCGGCGCCAGCGACAGCGCCTTGTCCAGCAGGGTGATCGACTCCGCCAGTCGATTGGTGCGGTCCGCCAGCGTATAACCGAGCGCGTTGTAGGCCTGTGCATTGTCCGGGCGCAGTGCGATCACGCGGCGCAAATCCTTTTCAAGCACATCCAGCTTGCCCAGCTTTTCGGCCACCATGGCGCGGTCGTAATACAAGTCGGGCGCGTTCGGGTAGCGCTTGATGCCTTCCGACAAGGTCTCGAATGCCTGCGCATAGCGCTTGCTGTCACCCAGCAACTCGGCTTGTGCCTGAATCAAGCGCAGGCTTTGCGCCTCGTTTTCACCATGGGTGAACGCCAGCAGCGCCTGCGCTTCATCGGGCTTGCCGGCCTGAACCAGCAACACGGCCTGGCGCACGCGCGCCGGAACCAGATAGTTTCCGGTCTTGACGTCTCCGTAATGTTTTGAGGCCGCTGCGGGCTGCTTCATCTGCTCGGCCACCTGCCCCAGGTAGTAATGCACCATGTCGGCGTCGCGCGGTTCATATTCCAGCGTGTCCGTCAGCAGGCCGCGCGCCACCTCGAGGTCGCCCACCTGCAACGCCAGCAAGCCTGCCGCCAGCGTCACTTCTGCGTTTCGCGGCATGGCCTCGGTCAAGCGGGTGAATTCGGCGCGCGCCTCGGTGATCTGGTTGGCGCTGACCAGCGAACGCGCATAGGCCAGACGCACCTCGTTCGCATCCGGATGGGTCACCAGGAACCCGCGCATGAAACTCAACGCATCGGTCAACGAGGTCTTGGCCAGAATCTGCGCGTGCATCAACGCTGCAGGCTCCCAGCCCGGGCGCAGCGTGGCGGCCTGTTTCAGCTCGGCCAGCGCTAGCTCCATGCGCTCCCCGTGCGCCGCGGCCTGCGCCACGGCGAAATGCGCCTCGGGCAGCGCCGGGTAATCCGCCGCCAACCGCTCGGTCATGGCCAATGCGGCTTGATGATCATTCAGCTTGCCCATCAACGCCGACATCTGCATAAACACGTTTGCCGGGTCCTGCTTCAGCAAATTGCGCAGGATGGGCTCAGCCTCGTCGAGCTTGCCTTCGTTCAGCAGCAAACCCACCACAGTTTGCTGGGCGCGTTCCGAATCCGGCTCGGCCTCCGACCACAAACGGGCCGCCTCCAGCGCCCCTGCCTGATTGCGCGAAAACATCGAAATTTCGGCTGCGCGCCGGGCGATACGCGGGTCGCGCGTCTGCCGCGCCAGATCCATGTAAGCCGGCTGCGCCACGCCCATCGCGCCACGCTGCCCCGCCACTTCGGCCACCAGAAACTTAAACAGGATGTCGGGCGTGAGCGGCTGTTTGGGCAGGGCTGCCTCGGCTTTGGCCTTGGCGGCCTTGGCGGCTTCCTCTGTTGCGGCATCGGCTGCCGCCTGCTGTGCAGCTTGCGTTGCCACCGTATCGGGCTGCGATGCTTTAACGCCTGGCTGGCTGCATGCGGCCACCAGCAACAGCGCGGCATAAAGGGGGAGAAGTTTGAACTGCGTCATGCTGAATACCCGGGTAAAAGGACGGCCTGTGATGATTCTAAGCGTTCGGCGCCTGCCCGCAAGCCAGTGCGGCCTTATTGCGCGCGCAGCGCCTCGATCGGGTCGAGTCCGGCTGCGCTGCGGGCAGGGTAAAAACCAAAAAATACGCCAATGAGGAAGGACACGCCGACTGCCATCAGAACAGAAGCTGGCGTCACCGCGACGGGCAGACCCGCGAGGTTGCCGACCAGCCACGCGCCGCCGATGCCCAGCCCGAGGCCAATGGCACAACCGATCAGCGACAGCGTCAGCGCCTCGATCAGGAACTGCCACAACACGTCGCGGCGGCGCGCGCCGATGGCCATGCGGATGCCGATTTCACGGGTGCGTTCGGTCACCGAGACCAACATGATGTTCATGATGCCGATGCCGCCGACCACCAGCGAGATTGCGGCAATGGCGCCCAGCAACAAGCTCATGATGCGAGTCGTCGATGCCGCTGTTTCAGCCAGCGCGGTGAGGTTGCGCACGGTGAAGTCGTCGTCCTGACCCACGCCGATGCGATGACGATTGCGCAACAGTTCGTTGATGCCGGACTCCGCGGCGTCCATGCGTTTATCCGATACTGCCTGCGCCATGATCAGGCGGGCGCGGTTGCGCATGCTGCTGCTGAAGATTTTCTGTTGCGCGCTGGTGATCGGCACGATCACGGTATCGTCCTGGTCGCGCCCGTCCAGGCTCTGGCCTTTGGCCGCCAGCACGCCAATCACCTCAAACGGCGCCTGCCGGATGCGGATGATCTTGCCGATCGGGTCTTCGTCTCCGAACAACTCGCGCCCCACCACGGCACCGATCACCGCGACCCGCGCACCGCTGCGCACGTCGGCCTCGCTGAAGAAGCCGCCCGATTCCATCGGCCAGTCGCGCACCACGGCGTAATCCGGGGTGGTGCCGTACACCGAGGTATTCCAGTTGAGCCCGCCATAAATCAGCTGGGCTGTGCCGGGCGACACCGGTGCTGCCGCCACGATATCGCCCAGCCCGCGTATGGCATCGGCATCACTAAACGTAAGCGTGGGCGCCATGCCGCCGGCCACGCGCGCGCCGCCTGACGTCGTAGCGCCCGACATGATGATGAACAGATTGCTACCCATCGACTCGATCGAACTGCGCACCATCGCCTGCGCACCCTGGCCGATGGCCAGCATCAGGATCACCGCCGCCACCCCGATGACCATGCCCAGCATGGTGAGGAAGCTGCGCATGCGGTGGGTGACGAGCGCATGCCAGGCAGTCTCGAACAGGCTGGTGAAAATCATGCGGCGACCGCTTTCTGCGGGACGTCTTCGACCACGCGGCCATCCTGAAAGCGGATGCGGCGGCGCGCGTAAGCGGCAATGTCAGCTTCGTGGGTGACCAGCACCAGAGTGATGCCTTCGTCACGGTTCAACTGACTGAAAAGCCCCATCACCTGGTGGCTGGTTTCACTGTCGAGGTTGCCGGTCGGTTCATCGGCAAAGATGATGCGCGGTCGCGTGGCCATGGCGCGCGCAATGGCCACGCGTTGCTGCTGGCCGCCCGACAGTTGCAGCGGCGTGTGGTGCGAGCGCTCGCCCAGCCCCACTCGCTCGAGCACCGTCTGCGCCTGCTGCCGACGCGCCTGACGCCCCATGCCGGCATACATCAGCGGCAAGGCGACATTGTCGAGCGAGGTCATTTTGGGCAGCAGGTTGAAGCCCTGGAACACGAAGCCGATCTCACGATTGCGCAGCGCCGCAAGCTGGTCCGACGACATCCGGCTGACATCGATGCCGTCGAGGTGATAGCTGCCACGCGTGGGACGATCCAGACAGCCGAGCAGGTTCATGAAGGTGCTTTTGCCCGAACCCGACGCGCCCATGATTGCGACGAACTCGCCCGTAGCAATACTCAGGCTGACGCCGCGCAGCGCCTGGAACACGCCGGCGCCGGTGGGATAATCCTTTTCGAGGTCGACCACCTCGATCAGCGGCTTCCCCGGTGTCGCCATCAGAACAGGCGTCCACGCGGCATGTTGGCACTATCCTGCTTGCCGGCCAGATCGGCCATGATGACCGCGTCGCCCGCCTTGAGTTTGCCACCGACGATCTCGGTATACGCCTTGTCGCTGATCCCGGTCTTGACCGCCACCCGCTGTGGCTTGCCGTCGACCAGCACATGCACGGCCGCGCCGCGCGGCTTGCCGCCGCCCTCGGTGCTGTTCTCGACCTTGGGGCGGTAACGCAGTGCCGCCGTCGGCACCCGCAGCACATTCGGGCGGGTTTCGACCTCGATCCGCAAATTGGCGGTCATTCCCGGCATCAGCGCAAGGTCGGGATTGGCGACATTGACCACCACGTTGTAGGTCACGACGTTCTGCTCGGCCGTGGCGTTGAGCCGCACCTGCCGCACCGCACCGCTGTATTCCGCATCCGGAAAGGCATCAACCAGGAACCTGACCGGCTGTCCCACCTTGACCTGGCCAATATCGGCCTCCGACACGGTGGAGTCGATCTGCATCTGCGTCAAATCCTTGCCGATCAGGAACAGGGTCGGCGTCTGGAAGCTTGCCGCGACCGTCTGGCCGACGTCGACCTGACGGTTGATCACCGTGCCGTCGACCGGCGAGCGGATCACCGTGAAGCCGAGATTGGTCTGGTCGCGCGTCACCTGCGCGCGCGCGACCCGCACCTGCGCCGCCGCCTGCGCACGTGCGGCAAGCACCTGATCCAGTTCCTGGCGCGACACGTATTCCTGCTTGAACAGTTTTTGCATGCGCGCCGCATTGGCCTCGGCCAGACCCAGCTGCGCCTGCGTGTTGGTCAGATTGGCGGTGCTTTGCGCCAGCGCCGCCTGGAACAGGGCAGGATCGAGCTCGGCCAGAATCTGCCCGGCTTTCACCTGCTGGTTGAAGTCGGCTTCAATGCGCCGCACCGTGCCCGATACCTGGGTGCCGACATTGACCAGCGTGACGGGATTGAGCGTGCCATTGGCCGACACCTGGGCGCTGATCTCGCCGCGCGCCACGGTTTCGGTGCGAAATTGCGGCTCGGCTGGCTTGCCCGTGCTGTTCCACCACCACCCTGCTGCTGCCACCGCCAGCAGCAACAATACGATCAAACCCGTTTTTTTCATTTCATGCCTTCCTGCTGCGTGGACTCCATCCAGTCCCAGCTCAACTCACCCATCGCCTGTGCCAGTTCGGCACGCGCCACGCGCAAGCCCAGCTGCGTCTGCAACTGGGTATAGCGCGCCTGCGCCAGGCTGGCCTGCGCACTCAGCACGTCGAGCAGAATGCCGAGCCCCGCCCGGTAACGCCCCAGCGCCAGCTTTTCGGCGGCCGCCGCGCTCTCCACCAGATCGCTGCTGCGGCTGTCTGCCTCGGTCTCGCTCTTCAGTTTGTAATAGGCGCGCCACACCTCCAGCGCCACCTGATTGGCGACGCTGTCGCGATCCACCGCCGCCAGCGCAGCCTGGGTTTGCGCTGCAGCGATCTGATAGGTATTGCGATAGCCGGTGAACAGCGGAATGGTCAGGTTGAGGCCGAGAGCTGAATTGTCGGTAGTCAGCGAATCGAAAGCCTGGCGCCGGGTGTTTACATAGGCCGACAAGCGCGGCATGCCGTCGGCCCGGGCGCTGCTCACGCCCGCCTCGCGCGCCTGCATGGTGGCTTCCGCCGCCCGCAGCTCCGGACGCCGGGTGCGCGCGGCCTCGATCAGCGCATCCACCGCACTGCTCACATCGGGCGACTGGCTGAACGCCGGTTCACGATCAACCACGGTGAAACGATTCTGCCTGGCATCCCCCATCAGCGCGGCCAGCTCGCCATGCAGACGGGCAGCGAGCCCTTCGGTACGGATACGTTCGATCTGGCGCTGGGTATGGAGGGTTTTGGCCTGCAGGCGGTCGACCGGAATCGCGGTACCGACTTCCACCCGCGCATCGGCAGCCTTGAATGCCGCGAGCGCCGAAGCCTCGACCTCGCGCGCAGCGATGACCGCAGCCTGTGCTGCCTGCAGATTGAAGTAGGCAGTCACCGTTTGCAGGTAGAGCACCCGCACCGTGGCGTCATGGCTTGCCAGCGCCGCGGCCAGCAAGGATTCCGCGGCCTGGCTGCGGGCATCGCGTCCGCCAAAGTCGTACAGCAGGTATTGCGCCTCGATGCCAGCTTGCCAAGTGGTGTAATCATTCGGCGCCAGGCTGTCGCCCCCCCGCGCCACGTTGCCGCTGAGTGAGACCTCTGGCAAATAGGCGCTGTTCGCCTGCCCCAGTTCGGCCGCGCGCTGCCGCGAGGCAAGCCAGGCGCTGCGGGTGAGCGGGTTGGAGCACAGCGCGCGCTCTACCGCTTGGGCCAGCGTGATCGAGCCCGACAACTGGGCTGGATTACAGGCCGCAGCCGGCCGCAGGTCGGCGGCGGGCGACGGCAACACGCGCGGGAACACCGCAAAGGGATCGGCAGCTGAAGCTGCACCGCTGAACGCCCACACCAGCAGCAGCAAGGAAAGTCGTGAGTTCAAAATATCAGGGAAAGCTGAAAAAGCCGGGTTAAATTGCGCCCTATAGAATCCCGGTGTATGGCTTAGGTTCCCATTCGCCAGCAAAACATTGTGTAAAACTGTCGCACGCGCACCGCTCCATACCGGGACGGCGCCATAATCCTGCCCGCCGCTCGCCATGCCTGAATTACCCGAAGTCGAAACCACCCGTCTGGGGCTGCAACCCCGCCTGCAGGGCCGCACGCTGACGCGCATTGTCGTGCGCAACCCACGCCTGCGCTGGCCGGTGCCGGACGATCTCGAAGCCCGGCTAGCAGGACGGGTGCTGCACACGCTCACGCGGCGCGGCAAATATCTGCTGTTCGACTTTGGCGCCGCAACCCTGATCGTGCATCTGGGCATGTCGGGCAGCCTGCGCTTTGCCGAAGCCGATGAGCCCGCTGCGCTGCACGATCATGTCGACTGGCTGTTCGACGACGGAACCCTGCTGCGGCTGCGCGACCCGCGTCGCTTTGGCGCCGTGCTGTGGACCGAGGACGCAAACACGCACCCCTTGCTGGCGCATCTGGGACCGGAGCCGCTCACGCCGGCATTCGATGCCGCCTATCTCTACGCGCAATGCCAGCGTCGCAGCGCCGCCATCAAGCAGGTCATCATGGATGCGCAGACCGTGGTCGGCGTCGGCAACATTTACGCATCCGAATCGCTGTTACGGCCGCTATTGCGGCGGGCGGCAGTTCCTTGCGCGATTTCGTTCACAGCAGCGGAGAACTCGGTTATTTTCAGCTACAAACCAAGGTCTATGACCGCGCGGGGCTGCCATGTAAAACCTGTGCAACGGCAATCCGGCGTATTGTGCAGGGCCAGCGCGCCAGTTTCTATTGTCCGGTATGCCAACGTTGACCCCGCCTGAACAATCAAGTTTGTCATCTGCCTGACGTTAAATCAGGCGTGCTTTGGCTGAAAAACGACCCCTATGATCTCCCCCTCCCTGGTTGACGAATTCGAGCATTACAGCAGCTGGCGCGACGCGGTGTACGTGCGCGTCGAGGCGTTGCGCGACTGGCTCAACACACGGGAGCTGGGCGACGCCGAGTCCGAGCTGCGGCTGAACCAGTTGCTCGGCCGGTTACAGGAAGACACGCTGAACGTGGCTTTCGTGGCCGAGTTTTCGCGCGGCAAGTCCGAGCTCATCAACGCCATTTTCTTTTCGGACTACCGCCAGCGCGTACTGCCGTCATCCGCTGGGCGCACCACGATGTGCCCGACCGAGCTGCATTACACGCCGCTGCACGCCCCTTCCCTGCGCCTGCTGCCGATCGAAACCAAGATCCAGCCCGGCAGCCTCGCCGACTTCAAGCTGGATGCGGCCGCCTGGACCGAATTCCCCCTCAATATCCACTCCGCCGACGAAATGAGCGCTGCGCTGATGCGGCTGGCCGATACCCAGCGCGTCGACGCCGCCACGGCCGAAGCCTACGGACTGATCGATCCGACGGACGAAGAAACCGCCCGTCACCTGGCGCACGACGGCCATATCGAGATTCCGCGCTGGCGGCACGCGCTGATCAACTTCCCGCATCCGCTACTCAAGCAGGGCCTGGTCATCCTCGACACGCCGGGGCTAAACGCCATCGGCACCGAGCCGGAACTCACGCTCAGCATGCTGCCCAGTGCCCATGCCGTGTTGTTCCTGCTGGCTGCCGACACCGGCGTGACCAAGTCGGACATCGAAATCTGGCATCACCACATTGCGCCGGTGGGGGGCGCCAGCCGCGCGCGCCTGGTGGTACTCAACAAGATCGACGGACTGTGGGACGAGCTCAAAACCCAGGCCGAAATCGACGCCGAAATTACCAAGCAGGTCGCCAGCAGCGCGGCGCTGCTTGACCTGCCGCTCAACCAGATCTATCCGGTGTCGGCGCAAAAAGCCCTGGTGGCAAAAGTGCGCGGTGACGCCGTCTTGCTGGCAAAAAGCCGCCTCCCCGAACTGGAAGCCGCGCTGACGCTGGAGCTCATCCCGTGCAAGCAGGCCCTGGTCAGCGAATCCTCGCTACTGGTCGTCGAGGACGTGGTGGTCAAAACCACGGAGTTGCTGGAAACCCGGCTCGCCGCCATTCAGGATCAGGTTGACGAACTGGCAGGACTGCGCGGCAAGAACCGCGGCGTGATCGAGGGCATGATGGTCAAGGCCAATGAAGACAAGCAGCAGTTTGACCGTGGCTTGCAGCAGTTCAATGCCCTGCGCAACGTGTTTGCTTCGCAGGTTGCCATTTTGCGCGAACACCTGGGCATGCCGGCCTTGAAGGTCGAGGTGAGCCGGGTTCGGTTGGCGATGGAAAAAAGCTATTTCAGCGCCGGCCTGCGCGAGGCCATGGGCCAGTTTTTCCGTCAGGTCGACGGCAACCTCAACGCCTCGAGCGCGGTCATCAAGGACATACGCGCCATGATGGAAGCGATGTATCAGAAATTCAGCGACGAGCACGGCCTGGCCGCGGTCAATCCGCCGGGTTACAGCCTGAGCAAATACCGCAAGGAAATGGTCCGGCTGGAGCGGATTTTCGACGAGCGCTTCAATACCACGCTCAAAATGCTGACGGTGGGCCAACGGCAACTGACCACCCGCTTCTTTGAAACCCTGGCCAGCAAGGTGGTTCAGGTGTTCGAA
>NCHD01000066.1 GCA_002257045.1 Hydrogenophilales bacterium 16-61-112
CCCGGCGCGACGACGTGCTGGCGCGCGTACGCGAGTCATGCCTCGAAGGCGGGCAGACCTACTGGGTGTGCCCGCTGATCGAAGAGTCCGAAAAACTGCAGTTGCAAACCGCCGAAGACACCCACGCCGCGCTCACCGCGCAATTGCCGGAACTCAACATCGGCCTGGTGCATGGCCGTCTCAAACCCGCCGACAAGCAGGCCGTGATGCGCGCATTCCAGTCGGGCGAGATTCACCTGCTGGTCGCCACCACCGTCATTGAGGTCGGCGTCGATGTGCCCAACGCCGGGCTGATGGTGATCGAGCACGCCGAGCGCATGGGGCTGGCGCAACTGCATCAGTTACGTGGTCGGGTCGGGCGCGGCAGCCGCGAGTCGGCGTGCGTACTGCTGTACGAAACACCTTTGTCTGAACTGGCGCGGGCAAGGCTGAAAGTGATTTTCGAATCCACCGACGGCTTTGAAATCGCGCGCCAGGATTTACAGCTGCGCGGGCCGGGCGAGTTGCTTGGGCATCGCCAGAGCGGCCTGCCGATGCTGCGCTTCGCCGATCTGGAGCGGGATGTTGAGTTGCTCGAAGCTGCACGTGATCTGGCGAAGCGCTGCCTCAAGCAGCATCCGGAGATTGCGGCGCGGCATGTGGAGCGGTGGTTGGGGGGGCGGCAGGCGCTGGCGGGGAGTTGAGGTTTTTTTTGCTTCGCTGCTGACTGTTGGCCGGGGGTAGCCCGGCCAACGCTCAGCAGCAACGCACAACCTTCAACCCAGCCCCCACAAACTCACCCCCGGCCAATACGTCAACAACATCAGCCAAACCAGCAACACAAACAAAAACGGCAACGTAGCCCGAAACACCGCAAACACCGGTTTTTTAAAGCGCTGGCTGGCAAGAAACAGATTGATCCCCACCGGCGGAGTGAGATAGCCGATTTCCAGATTGGCCAGGATCACGATGCCCAGATGCACCGGGTGGATACCGAAGTGCGTCGCCAGCGGCAGCAGCAGCGGGGTAACGATGACGATGGCAGAAAAAATGTCCATCATGCAGCCGACCGCCAGCAGGGCAAGATTCATCCACATCAGGAATTCCAGCGGGCTGGTGACTTTGGCCTGTACCCAGTCGAGCAGGTGCATCGGCACCTGCGCGTCGATCAGCAGGTTGGTGAGGCCCAGGCTCAAGCCCAGAATGATGAACAGGCTGCCGACCAGCACGGCGGCTTCGTGCACCACCCATACCAGTTGTTTCAGGTTGATCTCGCGATGGATCAGCGTTTCGAGCAGCAGGGCATACAACGCGGTGCAGGCAGCGAGCTCAGCCACGGTGAGGTAGCCGCCAGCCAGTCCGCCGATGACGCCGACGGGCAGCAACAGATCCGCCCAGCCAGCACGTGCAGCGGCAGCGAGTTCACGCAGGCGGAAGTGATGGCGCGGTGCGCCGCGCGCGCCGCGCAGCAGGGCATAGGCCCCCACCATCACGAACAGCAACACGGTGGGCAGCAAGCCAGCGACAAACAGGTCGCCAATATCGACCTGCGCCACCACCCCATACAACAGCACCGCAAGACTGGGCGGCAGCAGCAAGCCCATCGAGCCGCCCGAGGTGATGAGGCCGAGCGCGAACTTGTCGGAGTAGTGTTCGTGCTTGAGCATCGGGTACAGCAAGCCGCCCAATGCCAGAATCGTGACGCCGGAGGCGCCGGAAAAGGCGGTGAAGACCATGCACGTCAGCACCGCCACCCAGGCAATGCCGGCTGGCATCCAGCCCAGCAGGGAATTGAAAAAGCGCACCAGCCGCTTCGGCGCGCCTCCCTGTCCCAGCGTGGCACCCGCCAGCACGAACAGGGGAATCGCCACCAGGTTGGGAGAGGACGCCAGGCGCGCAAATTCGACCATCAGCAGCGCCGGGTCCAGTTGCGCCTCGCGCGTGGCGGTCAGCGCTGCCGCGCCCAGCACGATGAACAGCGGCAGGCCCACCAGCGCCAGCACGATGAAGAGAACGGTTGTCATGCGGCGTGGTCTGGCCTGGCCGAGCCGGAAAGAACCAGCACCGCGCGCAACAGAAAATGCAGCGCCAGCAGACCAAAGGCGACCGGCAGGATCAGGCCCAGCCAGGCCAGCCAGACCGCATCGGCCGACTGGTAGCGCCATTCATCCTGCCAGTACACCCACGCCGCCTGCGTGAGCAGCGCGCAAACAAGCGCAGCCATGAGGTTGAAGGGGATCGCGGTGAGCCTTTGCCAGGCCGGACGCGCGGCAAGATTGGCTGGATCGAGGTGCAGATGGCGCTGCGCCGCCACCGCCAGCGCGGCGCCGGGCAAGGCCACCCACAGCACCAACTGGCGCAGCACGAGGTCGCCGCCGGGCAGGGTCGCGTGAAATAGGTTGCGCCCGATAATGTCGGCCAGCGACAACGCCAGCATGGCCGAAAAGGCCAGCATGGCTGTGCCGAGTTCGACGCGGGTGAGGACGTGTTCCAGCCAGCGGCAGGCGCGCAGAAAAATCACTTGGCCTGATTGCCGCGGTAGCGGGCGAGTGCGGCGTCCACCTTGCGGTCAAGATCAGCCGACAGATAGGCTTTGGCCTCCAGCGTGCTGACCGCTTTGCGGGAGAGCGCGGTTTGCTCGGCAAGCTTGAGGTGGTGCTGTTGCATGCCCACCATCGGCTGGGTAGATTTAGCCAGCACCGAAAGCGATGTCCGGTCGTCGCGCCGGGTGTCGGCAATGAGCTTTTGCGACAGCGGCACGCCACTGCCTTTCAGCAGCGCTTGCAGGTCAGGGGGCAGCCCCGCGAAAAATTTGTTGGACACCACCACCGCACCGATACCCGTCGCCATCGGCTGATCGCTCATGTAGGGCGTCTTGCCTGCCCACTGCAGGGCAATACTGGCCAGCGGCGTGCTGACAACCGTGTCGATCAGCCCGGTGGAAAGACCGGTGTAAACCTCGGTGATCGGAAGGGCGACAGGCGACCAGCCGTTGACACTGTAGAAGGCATCCATGAAGCGGTCACCCTGCCACTGCCAGATGCGGCGGCGCGTCAGCTCCTCCAGGCTCGCCAGCGGCTTGGTCGAAAAGAAGTGGATATTGCCGACTTCCATCCAGGCAAGCAGCTCGTACTGGTTGGCGCGAAACCCGGCGTCGATGGCCGGCTGGATGCTGGCACGCACGGCATCGATCTCGGCGTGATTGCGGAACAGGAAAGGCGTTTCAAGAATGCGCGCAGGCGGATAGATTTCGCCCACGCCATGCCCCGACAGGGCCGCACCCTGCAATTGACCGAAGCGGATTTTGCGCAGCATGTCCGGCTCGTCGCCCGAAATGCCGCCGGGATAAAACTTGACCGTGAGCCGCCCCTGGCTTTTGCTGGCCAACTCCTTGCCCCAAGCGTTGAATGCCTTCATCCAGGTTGAGCCCTGCGGTGCGAGGGTGGCGAACTTCAACACATAGGTGTCAGCCGCGTGAACGGTGGCCGCAGCCAGCAAGGCCATGGCCAAGCCGATTTGGAACATGAGTCTGCGCATCAAAATAAATCCTTTTCCTGGGCGAGCAAGGCAGCGGCTTCCCGTTTGGCCACGGCATTGGCGAGGTTGAGTTCGGGGTCGGCCACGGACGTTTCGAGCACCCGGGTCAACGCCGCGTGAAAGGCTTCGCGCTCACCCATTTGCCGCAACAGGTAACGCGCACGATAGACCTCGACCAGCAGCAATTGCTTGTGATTGAGTTCGGCTGCGCGTTCGAAATGTTTGGCCGAGCGCGCAAAGTCGCCGCCGAACATCGGCGCACGGCCACCATAGTAGGCGCCAAAAAACAGGTGGGCGCCGCCGTAATAATAGGTTTCGTCCAGCGCTAGCACGCGCTGCATCATCGCTTCGACGCGCGGCAATTCGGCGAGTCGCGCAGGGTCGTCAAGCTGGAGTTCGATCCATTTTCCCCACGCTGAAGCGCTCCAGAACAACGCGGGGACATCGGCTTGCTTCAGGGCTGCCAGCGCGCGCTCGAATTCTGCGGTGGAGCCGGTGAGCACGGCTTCCGGCATGCCGGCGTCACCAAGCGCAACCAGCGCATGGGCGCGTGCGCGGTGGTACAGGCCTGCCGCCCGTTCGGGGTCGGCCGGTTCGACGAAGGCCAGTGTGTAGCCATAAAACCCCATGGCCGCCTGCAGCTGATACGCCATATTGCCGGGATCGGCGATCAACAGCGCCTCGAGCATTTTCAGATTGGCCGGCATGCTCGCCTGCGCAAGCCCGAGATCAGTCTCGCGATTCATCGCGGTGACGCCATTATCGATCAGCGGAGCCGCACCGCGCGCGACCAGTTGCCCGGTCGAACAGGCCGGCAATAGCAGTACCAGACTCATGATGGCGCCCAGTCGGATCAGCATTCTGACTCCTCGTTTGATGTGATGGGAATGAGGCGACCATGCTAGCACTGTCCTTATGTAGCCGCTGGCATAATGCACGTTTTCCAAGGACTCGGCAGTGACCGCACCACGGCACCTCACCCTTCGGCACACCCATCAGCGGCATCACTGGCTGGCCCATGCCTTTCGCACGCCCCGCTTGCTGCGCAAGGGCCTGTCCGACCGGGGATCACTTACCCGACGGTTGCAGGCCCACTATGCCGATTTCAGGGTTCAGCTGCTGGCTCGCGGACTGGAACGGCCATTTCGCGACGAAATCCCGGCTCTGGGCCTGCGGCCGGGAATACGGGCCTACGTCCGCAACGTGCTGCTCATCGGCAATGGCGAGGCGCGCGTCTTCGCCCACAGCGTGCTGCCGCACGCCGCGCTGCGGGGCGGCTGGAACGGCATCAGCCGGCTTGGCAGCAAACCCCTGGGCGCATCCCTGTTCAGCAACCCGCGCATCCAGCGGCTCGGCCTGACGCTACGCCGCATCGACGCGCGCCACCCGCTTTACCACGCGGCGTGCGCCCACACCGGGATCGCGCCCCGATACCTCTGGGCGCGCCGTTCGGTGTTTTGCCTTAACGGACACCCGCTCATGGTGAGCGAAGTCTTTTTACCTGCAATCGACTCTTTATGACCCTGACCGAACGCCTGACCCATTACGAAAAGCTGATGCGGCTCGACAAGCCTGTCGGCATTTTGCTGCTGCTCTGGCCAACCCTGTGGGCGCAATGGCTAGCGAGCCACGGCCAGCCCGACTGGCTCATCTTGTGGATCTTCACAATAGGGGTTGTCGTGATGCGCTCGGCGGGTTGCGTCATCAACGACTACGCTGACCGCGACTTTGACGCGCATGTAGAACGCACGCGTGAACGGCCCCTTGCGGCAGGAAAAGTCTCACCCAAAGAAGCCCTGCTGCTGGCTGGCGGACTGGCGCTGCTTGCATTTTTGCTGGTGTTGCCGCTTGGCAAACTGGTTATCGGGCTGTCGTTCGTCGCCGTGTTTCTGGCCGCCAGCTACCCGTTCACCAAACGCTTTTTTGCAATCCCGCAAGCCTATCTCGGCATTGCGTTCGGCTTTGGCATCCCGATGAGCTATGCCGCATTGTGGGGTGAAGTACCCATGGAGGCCTGGCTGCTGCTAACGGCCAATGTTTTCTGGGCAATTGCCTACGACACGGAATATGCGATGGTCGATCGTGCAGACGACCTCAAAATCGGCATCAAGACCTCAGCGATCACATTTGGCCGACTCGACCGGGTCGCTATTGGTATGTGCTATGCGGCAACCCTGGCCTTGCTTGCCTGGGTCGGCTGGCAACGGCAGATGGATGCCGTATATTACGTGGGCCTCGGGGTGGCTGCGGCGATTGCGGTCTATCACATGGTACTGATCCGCCACCGGGCCCCCCAGCAGTGCTTCCGCGCTTTTCTGCACAACACCTGGTTTGGTGCAGCGGTGTTCGGCGGCATTGCGATGAATTACCTGCTGCGCAGTTTATGAACGGCAGGCCACGCGGGACAATTCGCTGTTTGGATAGGCCTGCTTGATGGTGTCCAGGTCTTTCAGTGCATCGGCATCTTCACTGCGAATCACATAGTAATAATCAGTACCTTTGCGTGGCAGCAACTCGATCCGCGTACCCAGCACGCTCTTGCTTTCGACTTCACGCACACGACGCTCCGCCATTTCTGCATTGGCATACAAGCCCAGGGATATCGCGTTGCGCCAGGCGGCGTCCTTCACCACAAATGCATCGTTAACACCCGCAGCGGCCAGTTCGTTAAGTTTTGCAGCGGCCGACTGCGCGCTTGGCAGCGGCGGAAAAATCACCCAGTTGCGTGTGTTCAAGGGGACTTCGCTGAATGACATGACACGCTCCCCTGCCATGGCTTTGAGTTGCCCGCGCACCCGGGGGAATTCATCCCGGCCCAAACCTCGCCATTCAACGCATAAAGCCTTCGTGTCCACTCTGGTCAGACGAGAGGACGGCACATCCGATGGAGTCGTAGCCGTTTGACTACGCAAGCTCAAGCGATCGACGTTAAGCGGCGCATTTTCACCAGACGCAGTCTGCGGCCAGTAGGGACGCGTAATGAACACTCCCGCCACCCCAAGGTTCGCCAGCAACAAAACCCACGTTAACCATTTCATCCCGCCCAGCCCTTCCTGGTGACCTGCTCGATACCTTCCAGAACCAGGCAAGGTACCTGCTCCACGGGCAAATCCAGATACGGCATCAGCATTCCGGCATCTCCTCCTGTTAACAGAGTCAGCGGAATACAGCGACACTTTTCAGCCAGCCGCGCATGCTGCAACAGGATCGCGCCGCACATGGCCGCGACAATGCCGCTCTGCACCGCATCGGCCGTATTCCGGGGGAAGGCTTGCCAAGAACCATTTTCGGATCCGATCTGTGCCGTACCCTCATGCAAGGAACGCTGCATCAGCCTGTATCCAGGAATGATCACGCCCCCCAAATACTCGCCCTCTGTCGACAAGGCATCAATCGTCATGGCCGTCCCAAGCGAAACGACAAGGCTGGCTCCGTCATGACGCTGCCGCGCAGCGATCAAACTCATCCAGCGATCGACTCCCAGTTGCGAAGGCGTGGAATACAGGTTCTTGAGATCAAGAAACCGTTCCCCAGACTCCAGCCACACGGGTGTAATGTCCTTATCCAACAACAGCTGACTCAACTGGGTGTTGCGGGCAGAGCCAGCCACGCTGGCAATCGCACATTTGATTCTGGCAGGCGCTTTTTGCGTCAAAGCGCTCAAATCGGCGTAGTCCGCATCGCCTTGATCCGACCAGAGATTTTCCGTCACCAAGACCCATTTGACCCGCGTGTTCCCCGCGTCGACAAGCAAGCGTGGAACGCTCATCCACAAGTCCGCAAACGCAGGCTGATCTCACCTCCACTGTATGCAGTTGGTATCGCGTTACCGTCGCACAGCATCAAGGCACCTGTATTGTCCACACCGCAATCCACACCCTGAATAGCCTGGGTGTTTGGCAACAAAAGGCTGACTTCTTTTCCTGAATAGGCATCCATGGCCATCCATTCGTCGCGCAAGGCCGGAAATCCGTGTTCCCTGAAAATGCTCAACGTCATATGCAACTCCCGCAAGCAATCGGCTAGCAGTTGATTCCGCCCTACGGTCACATCCATTTCGGCAAGGTCAATTACGGCTTGATCGATCCCCTCACGCTGGGTGTCAGTTAGCCTGACATTCAAACCAATACCAACTATGGCAAAAGCCGATCCATTCATATCACCTTGAGCTTCAACCAATATCCCGGCCAGTTTTCGATATCCAACCAGAATATCGTTGGGCCATTTCAATCGAGCAGGATGACGACTATGACGGTTAACAGCACGGGCAACGGCCAACCCGGCAACGAGGCTTAACCCTCCCATTGATTGCAAGCCACGTTCAAATCGCAACAATACAGAAAACGTCAAACTGCCACCAAGAACGCTAAGCCATTGGCGCCCCCGGCGTCCCTTTCCTGCATATTGATGTTCAACGCATAGCACGCTGCCATCTACTGCAGAACTTAAGGCAGTCTTCATGAGTGTTTCATTAGTCGAGGCTTCGCTGTCACTTATCCGGATATCGTAAGCATGGGCCACATCACCCAAGCCATTGGACACCGCGTTGGCATCCATCCATTCGACACTTTTAGACATCTTGTAACCCTTGCCTCGGACAGCATAAATACTAAGCCCAAGCGTTTCAGCCTGGCGGATTACGTTGAATACACTTGCCCTTGAAAGCCCAAACTCGTCTGCCAAAGATTGGCCGGAGTGAAAGGCGCCATCTGAAAGATGCCGCAGTATGGGAAATAGATTTCGATGTATTTGATTTTTCACTGTCGAATTCTACTGTTTTCACTCCAACCTATGGCTTGATGAGATTATTTTGATGTTATTCACGTGCAATAAAAAACCCCCGGAGCATGATTAGATGCTGAGGGGGTTAGTTTGCGACCATTTCTGGTTGCGGATAAGGAGTCTGACGATGACCTAC
>NCHD01000067.1 GCA_002257045.1 Hydrogenophilales bacterium 16-61-112
ATTCCCACTCGATGGTCGCGGGCGGCTTGCCAGAAATGTCGTACACCACCCGGTTGATGCCGCGCACTTCGTTGATGATCCGGTTGGAGACCTTGCCGAGCAGGGTGTACGGCAACTCGGCCCAGTGGGCAGTCATGAAGTCGCTGGTGACGACAGCACGCAGCGCGACGACGTAATCATAGGTTCGACCGTCGCCCATGACGCCGACGGACTTGACCGGCAGGAAAACAGCAAAGGCTTGAGAGGTTTTTTCATACCAGCCAGCCGCGCGCAGTTCTTCGATGAAAATCGCATCGGCGCGGCGCAACAGCTCGGCGAATTCGGCTTTGACTTCGCCGAGAATGCGCACGCCCAGGCCGGGGCCCGGGAAGGGATGGCGGTACACCATGTCGTGCGGCAAGCCCAACGCGACGCCAAGTTCGCGCACCTCGTCCTTGAACAGTTCGCGCAGCGGCTCCAGCAGTTTCAGATGCAGGGTGTCGGGCAGGCCGCCGACGTTATGATGGCTCTTGATGGTGTGTGCTTTTTTGGTTTTTGCGCTGGCTGATTCGATCACGTCGGGATAGATGGTTCCCTGCGCCAGCCATTTGGCCTTGGGCAGCTTTTCGGCTTCTTCCTGAAAAACGTGGACGAATTCACGGCCGATGATCTTGCGCTTCTGTTCGGGATCAGATACGCCGGCGAGTGCGGTCATGAAACGATCGCAGGCATCGACGTGTATCACCTTGACGCCGAGATTTTGCGCAAAGGTCGCCATCACCTGCTCGGCCTCGTTCAAACGCAGCAAACCATTGTCGACAAAAACGCAGGTGAGCTGCTGGCCGATGGCGCGATGCAACAGCGCCGCCACCACTGAGGAATCCACGCCGCCCGACAAGCCCAGAATCACGTCATCGCTGCCCACTTCGCTTTGCACACGGCCGATTGCTTCGTCGACGTAATCAGGCATGTTCCAGTCGCCGGCGCAACCGCACAGGTCGCGTACAAAACGGTCCAGGATGGCTTTGCCCTGCAGCGTGTGGGTGACCTCGGGGTGGAACTGAACGCCGTAAAACCTGCGGTCTTCGTCAGCCATGGCGGCAATCGGTGTCGCCGCGTTGCTCGCCATCAGTTTGAAGCCGGGCGGCAGCGCGGTGACCTTGTCGCCGTGGCTCATCCATACGTCGAGCAGGCCGTGGCCTGCGTCGTTGACGCGGTCCTGAATGTCGCGCAACAGTGCCGTATGGCCGCGCGCGCGAATTTCGGCATAGCCAAATTCGCGCTTGGCAGCAGACTCAACCTGCCCGCCCAACTGCGCCGCCATGGTCTGCATGCCGTAGCAAATTCCCAGCACCGGTATGCCGAGCGTGAACACCCCCTCGGGCGCGCGCGGTGTTTCATCCTCGTAAACTGAATTCGGCCCACCCGACAAAATGATGCCAGAGGGTGCAAAGTCCCGTACAAACGCATCGGTTACATCGTTGGGATGCAGTTCGCAGTAAACCCCTGCCTCGCGCACGCGCCGCGCGATCAGTTGGGTGTATTGGGAACCGAAGTCGAGGATGAGAATTTTCTGGTGCATGGTTTTTAGAGGTCAGGATTCAAGAGTCGGGATTCAGAGATAAATGGGCAAGTGGCCAAATAAAGAAAAAGCCGCGCACCGCGCGACTTCTCCTGAATCCTGACCCCTGCCTCCTCACCCCTATTCAACGTGGTAGTTCGGCGCTTCCTTGGTGATCTGCACATCATGGACGTGCGATTCGCGCACGCCGGCCGAAGTGATTTCGACGAACTCGGCTTTTGCATGCATGTCGGGTATGGTCGCAACGCCCAGATAGCCCATCGAAGAACGCAATCCGCCCATCAACTGGTGGATCACGCTGAGCGCGCTGCCTTTGTAAGGGACGCGGCCCTCGATCCCTTCGGGAACGAGCTTTTCGGCGCTCTTTTCGGTGTCCTGAAAATACCGATCGCTGGAACCCTGCTGCATCGCGCCAAGCGAACCCATGCCGCGATACGACTTGTAAGAGCGCCCCTGAAACAGCTCGACTTCGCCCGGCGCTTCTTCGGTGCCCGCCAACAGGCCACCCAGCATGACGCAACTCGCACCTGCGGCAATAGCCTTGGCGATGTCGCCTGAATACCGAATGCCACCATCGGCAATCACGCCGACGCCACTTCCGACCAGGGCATCAGCCACGTTGGACACGGCGGTGATCTGCGGCACGCCAACACCTGCGACCATGCGGGTGGTGCAGATCGAGCCCGGACCGATTCCGACCTTGACTGCGTCTGCGCCATGATCGACCAGCGCCAGCGCAGCCGATGCGGTAGCGATGTTGCCACCGATGACCTGCACCTCGGGGAAATGCTGCTTCACCCATTTGACGCGATCCAGCACGCCCTTGGAATGCCCGTGTGCGGTATCGACAACGATCACATCGACCCCTGCAGCTGCCAGTGCAGCCACGCGTTCTTCAGTGCCTTCGCCGGTGCCGACGGCTGCGCCGACACGCAAATGCCCCATTGCGTCCTTACATGCAAGGGGGTGCTCACTGGACTTTTGAATGTCTTTCACGGTAATCAGACCGCGCAGCTCGAACGCATCGTTGACCACCAGCACGCGCTCAAGCCGATGCTTGTGCAACAGTGCCATGGCCTCGTCGCGGCTTGTGCCTTCCTTTACCGTCACCAGACGCTCTTTCGGCGTCATGATGTTTGAAATCAGTTGATCGAGCTGGGTTTCAAAACGCAGGTCGCGGTTGGTGACGATTCCCACCACCTTGCCGCCGTCTATCACCGGTAAACCCGAAATACGTTTTGCCCGCGTGATTTCCAGTACCTGACGCACCGTCATTTGCGGCGCGACGGTAATAGGATCCTTGACGACCCCCGACTCGAAACGCTTCACTGCCGCCACTTGCGCTGCCTGCAACTCTGCGCTCATGTTTTTATGGATGATGCCAAGCCCGCCTTCCTGCGCCAGGGCAATAGCCAAACGGGCTTCCGTCACCGTGTCCATCGCGGCAGACAAAAGCGGTAAATTCAGGGTGATCGTGCGTGTCAACTGGCTCGAAAGCGTGACCTCGCGGGGAAGAATAGCGGAATGAGCGGGAACGAGCAGAACGTCGTCGAACGTCAGCGCTTTTTGCAAGACACGCATGGGCTTTCCTTTAACGCAAAGCGGAATTATACGTACCCGGCCCCACCCACACAAACGCCCACCGCCCCAACCATGCAACTTGGTCGAAATTTACCAACTGAATTGCCAGTCAAATAGTTGACTCATGCATGTGATGCGACTAACTTTGCGACAGCATGTAAACGGGTTGCCACATTCGCCCCGATCATGAAGACCATACAATCCGAGGAGATAAATAAATGTCCAAACTTTTACTTGCATTGACGTCCGCTGCCCTGCTGGGCTTGACCGGTTGCGCCAGCACCAGCGAACCCGCTGCCCAATCTGCCCCCACCACGATCAGCGCAGAAGCACAATCAGCCCTCAGCGCCGCCCAGGCCGATGTCAAGGCTGCCAAGGCAAAGAGCACCTTGTGGACAACGGCAGAAAATGCTCTTAAGGCCGCCGAAGATGCCGCAGCCAAGCTCGACAGTGCCACCGTGATCAAGCAGTCCAAACTGGCCAGCGAACAAGTCAAACTGGGCAACATGCAGGCCGCTTATCCCGTACTCAAAGTTGGTGAGTAATAAGTTGACTGGCTACCGCCATCAAGCCTTCCGGCCGCACGCCGGAAGGCTCCTGTTTTGGCTTGTGCTGGCATTTTCTGTTCACGCCCACGCCGAACTTTACAAGTGGACTGATGGGCAGGGCAAAGTTCAATACACCGACCACCCCCCCACGCTAAATAGCCAGACACTCAAGTACGGCAACGCAGGGCAAGCTGAAACCACTTCCAAGGCCACGCAATCGCTTGACGCCAAGGATCAAGCTTTCCAGAAGCGCAACAAAGAAGCCAGGGACGCCCATGACAAGGCGGAAAAAGAGGCCGAGCAAGCACGCATAGCCAGCGAAAACTGCGACAAAGCGCGCAAAAACCTGAGCACCTTGCAAAACGCCAACACGCCGCGTATCTACACGACCAATTCAGCAGGGCAGCGGATTTACATGGATGATTCTGCTCGCGCAAGCGCGCTAGCCAATAGCCAAAAAAACGTTTCCGATTTCTGTAAATAAACCCGGGGTTTTAGCCGGGGCGCGCTCAAACTCCAAGTGCAACATTTTTTAGAGAGAATGTTGCATGGAAAGAACTTAGAAACAGTTGAGTCTTGAAGAGCGGGCATTGATCCATACGCAGTTATCGATGGGTTTCAAGCCTGCGCGGATTGCACACGAGCTTGATCGTTCACCCTCCACGATCTATCGAGAGTTGAAACGCCATAGCTGGACTCGGCCGACAACGCCACGCCGCCCCGGTCGCCCACTCGTGGCGGGTGGCTACCGCGCCGACATTGTGCATCAACAGGCAGTCGCATCTTCGGTCAAGCCACGCACAGCGCGCCGTCTGCAACCGGGAAGCGCGTTGTGGAATCACGTCACCGCTTATATGGCTGCGGGGTACTCGCCCGAACAGATTGCTGGCACACTGGCGGTCGTGCTGCCTGACCATCCCTCGTTGCAGGTTTCTCACGAAACCATCTACACCGCGATCTACGCCATGCCGCGTGGTGAACTGCGCAAGGAAGTGATCGGCTGGCTGCGCTTTGGTTATGCCAAGCGTCGTCCGCGTACGCGCGGTGAAGATCGGCGCGGGAAGACTCCTGACATGGTCAGCATTCATGACCGCCCGCCCGAGATCGACGAACGGCTGGTGCCAGGGCATTGGGAAGGCGACTTTATCAAAGGCGCCTTTAACCGCACGTCGGTCGGTCGGTACGCTGGTCGAGCGCACCACGCTGTTCACCGTGCTGGCGAAGATGGACACCGCCCGTGCCGAATCGGCGGTGACCGGCTTCAGTCATGTACTGAATCGGATCGATGCACAGAAGCGGCTATCGATGACTTACGACCAGGGACGAGAGATGGCTGCACACTCGCAATTGACGGAAGCGACCGGGGTGCGGGTCTACTTCGCTGACCCGCACAGTCCATGGCAGCGCGGGATCAACGAGAACACCAATGGCCTGTTGCGGCAGTATCTGCCCAAGGGCAGCGATTTGAGTACGCACACGCAGGACGACCTGGATGAAATCGCCTGGAAACTGAACACTCGACCACGCAAGTCGCTAGGCTTCAAATGCCCCGCAGAGTTGTTCACCCCAGATGCTTTCGACTTCAAGCAACATCACGCTGCGCTTTTTGCACTTGGGGCTTGAAACCGCCCGGCCCCGATTTATCCTGCATCAGCCATATCGGCTTTTACTGAAGCGTCCCCCCCGCCTTTCTTGGTAGCTTTGCCTTCTTCTGCCCGTTTACGCCTCACCTCTTTTGGGTCTGCGATGAGTGGCCGGTAGATCTCCACCCGATCCTTGTCCCGCACGACCTCATCAAGCTTGACCAGCTTACTGAAAATCCCGACCTTGTTTTTAGATGGATCAATTTCCGGAAAGGCCTTCAATACCCCTGACTCGCGAATGGCATCCTCGACCGTTGCGCCTTGTGGAAGCCCAACCCTGATCAGGGGCTGAGTTTCAGGCAGCGCATAAATCACCTCAACGTTGATTGCTGCTGATGTCATACGGGATACACCTCGTCAGCGCGACGCACAAAAGCGTCAACAAAGGTATTGGTAATATGGCTGAAAACAGGAGCCAGAATGGTTTCCAGCATGCGATTGGAAAAAGCATATTGAAGCCGGAACTCAACTTTGCACGCATCGCTACCCAATGGCGAAAACAACCAGTCTCCAGACAGTTCGGAAAAAGGTCCATCCTGCAATTTGATACGCATCTCGCTCGGATGGACTTTGACATTTTCAGTGGTGAAGTGCTGGCGTATCCCCATATAGGCAATATGTATGGTCGCCACTGTTCGATTCTCATCGCGCAGTTTCAACTCGGTGCCCCCGCACCACGGCAAAAATATAGGATAGTCCTCGACCCGGTCAACCAGCTCAAACATACGTTTAGGGGTGTGTGCAACCAGCACACTTTTTTCTACACGCGCCATGAATGCCTGAAGCCTTGTAAAATTGGAGATTGTACTGAAGCCTTACACCATGAGCATCGCTGATAACAAAAAAGCCTTTCACGATTACTTCATCGAAGAAAAATTCGAGGCTGGATTGGTGCTCGAAGGCTGGGAAGTCAAAGCCATACGCGCAAACCGGGTTCAATTGAAAGAGGCCTATGTCGTCGTTAAAAATGGCTCGGTGTACCTGATCGGTTGCCACATCAGCCCGTTACTTTCTGCCTCCACCCATATCCTGCCCGACCCCACACGCTCGCGTAAGCTTCTTCTGCATGCCTCTGAAATCAACAAACTGATCGGAAAAACAGAGCGCGCTGGCTTCACCCTTGTGCCGCTCAATATGCACTTTTCTAAGGGACGCATCAAACTGGACATTGGCCTGGCGAAAGGTAAAAAACAGCACGATAAACGTGCGTCCGAAAAAGACCGTGAATGGGAGCGTGAAAAACAGCGGATTGTTCGTTCAGCTCAGCGTTAATCACATTGATGGTCTTTGAGCGGACAAAATATGTACCCTTGCCGATGAGCGGATGAAATCAATCGTCGGCCTATCTATTAGTACTCTTGCATATGCCGAAATTTCAGCTAATATTGGCAATATTTCGACAACCTGGGATTAAGTCATGTCGGCACTGCCTGTATACCAAGTTGAATTCATCCCGCTTGAACGCCGCCTTGGTGATCGCCGCGTTGCTTCATTTGATGCTGCATTGCCATCCAACTTAGCGGCTGACCGTCGTAAAGCCCCGGTGATTGGTCGACGTTCTGAAGACAGACAAGCTATCCCACTCAAGCTTGTAGAGTTTTGAGTCCACACGCCACGGGAATGCCCTCCGCGTTCTCTCGCTTGTTTATTGCAAATACCATCAAGCCAATTCTGGCCTGATATCTGATTACCTGAATCCACACTCCTATTCGACTCAAAGCCTAAACGTAAATTGAGCCGACAATAGCTCGGCCAACCGGCGTGCGGTGGTTCAAACTCAAGAAATTTGCTCGATCGTTATCGCGCGACTTGTCAACGTTGACCATGAGTCATGGAAAACCGTACTGGCCCAATCGACTACAACCTTGTTTAGAAAGCAAAAACAGCTTGAGCCTTGCTACCGTTTCAGATCTCCTTACTTTTGATGAAGTCATCGACGTCCGCTCGCCTGGCGAATATGCAGACGATCATATTCCCGGCGCAATTAATCTGCCGGTTTTGAATGACGCCGAACGGGAACGAGTGGGCGCACTTTACAAACAGGTGTCCTCGTTTGAGGCAAAAAAGATTGGGGCTGCACTGGTATCGCGCAATATTGCCATTTACCTCGAAGACTATTTCGCCAACAAATCCAAGTCGTATCGCCCTTTGATTTATTGCTGGCGTGGCGGAAGTCGCAGCGGATCACTAACGCATATTTTGCAAAAAATTGGTTTCGGTGCGATGCAACTCGATGGGGGTTACAAAGCCTATCGTCGGCATGTCATCGCCGAACTTGCCCACTTGCCCGCACAACTCAATTATCGTGTCATCTGTGGTCCGACCGGCAGCGGTAAAAGCCGTTTACTGCAAGCACTTTCCCAGAACGGATCACAGGTTCTGGATCTTGAAGAAATGGCGGCTCATCGTGGGTCGCTGCTGGGTGCGCTACCCGACCAGCCTCAACCCTCGCAAAAAAGCTTCGAGAGCGCCATCTGGTCCGCCCTGGGACGTTTTGATCGTGCACGCCCGGTTTTTGTCGAATCAGAAAGCAAGAAAATAGGTGCGCTACGTGTCCCCGAAACCCTCCTCATGGCCATGCGCGCCAGTTCCTGTGTTCGGCTCGAGGTCCCCCTTGCCGCACGTATCAAATTACTCGTTGAGGACTACGCGCATTTCCTCCTTGATGCCAATTTGATCAATACGCAGCTTTCTCATCTGACTACCTTGCGCGGCAAGGACACTGTGCAGGCGTGGCAAGAACTGGCCAACCAGCATGCATGGGACAAACTGGTTGCCAATCTGTTAACGCAACATTACGATCCCGCGTACTTAAGATCCTTGTCGAACAATTACCCCGCTGGAGTGGAGGATTTGAGTTTTTGTACTACAGATTTATCAACTCCGGGATTACAGCAGATCGCACAACAAATCCATGCGGCGTGCCTTGCACATAATCCATAATGGCTTAGTAGGTTTTCTTACCTTGGAAACAAGGGCAGCCGCTCATTTTGGCAAGGCAAGACTGCAAGATGAGGTCTCGATTTCTAGAATGGATAGATTGAACTTGCGCGTTACCCGCGACTAACCTCGATCACATTCTGCACGTG
>NCHD01000068.1 GCA_002257045.1 Hydrogenophilales bacterium 16-61-112
TGGTCTTGACCGAGTTGGGAATAACCGCCTTCGGTCCGCCCATCAGGGCAGAACCCACCGTGTCCGCGTTCACGAACACCAGGTTGACGCCCTTGCCATACTTCTGAGTGAAGTCCTCGATGGCAGCCAACTCGTTTACCGAGACCGGGACAGCGGAAATAAAGAACACCACCATGGAGCGCTTGCCCTGCACCACGTTGCCCAGATCAATCTTCTGGCCGTCCATGTCATAGGTATCAAAATCGGTCGGCATTTTCTGGCCAACCGCCACCGGATCGATGTATACCTGCCCCCCAACCTGTTCCGCGGTGGGGAAGGTGCCGTCCTTGCTGTCAGCCAGCGCCGCCCCAACGGGCAGAGCCAACAGGCCTGCCAGCGACATAAAAGTGCATGTGGACTTGATCCGCCCCCTCACCCTGTTTTGACTTGCTCGAATTTTCATGTTCGCCTCCAAGATTTCGCCCCATCCTTACTTATGCCGCCCGGATCGGCGGATACATCCATCACAAACGGATTGAGGTGCGACAACATGTCGCACCCCACATAAAGCATTTAGCGTGCCATGTTTATTAATGCATAAAAACAATAAGTTATCGAATCGTTCCCGGGTGACCTGTTTCGAAACCGTTCCACGATGAAACGTTTTCGAACTTGAATAGTTCATTGCGGCCACCTGGCTAACCGGGAAACGAAAATGCTTATGCTGTTAGCGTGGCGCGATGACACACAAAGTTATCCGCACCAAGCGGATCGCCCCGCAATGAGTGGCAGGAGCAAATCCAGAAAAAAAAGAACCGGCGGATGCCGGTTCAAAAGAGGAGAGGACAGTGCATGTTTGGCATGGCACTTTCCATACATAACAAAGCACAAATTATGCTAGATAATAATTTCTATATAAAACATAAAGATATGAGCACAACCAGGCAGCGAAATTACAAAAGCTCTTCCAAACAGAAACAAAATTGTTTCCACCGTTTACGGCTTGTTTCAAAAGGACACTCAGCGGGCTGGCGGTGAAACGCCGACCCTCAAGAGAATGGCGAAGCGGTTCTGGCCGAACCGGCAGGATTTCCCCGACTTATAGGTGTTCTGACCCGGTTCTCCGCCCCCGGCCCCCCACTCTTCCTTCAGGGTTGCTTCGGGTCAGTCACAAATCCGATGCGAACCAGCCCTGCCTTGGCGGCGGACGACATCACCCGGGCCACCGTCTCATAGTGCGCGTGGCGGTCGGCACGAATATGCAGTTCAGGCTGCGGCTGCTTCTTTGCCTCGACGGCAAAGCGTGATGCCAGCTGTTCCGCCATCACCTTCTCGCCGCTCCAGAACAGATCGCCGTTGTCGCGAATGCCTAACTCGATATGCTCGGGCTGTGTGATGTTGGGCGTACTGCTGGCCTTGGGCAGATCGATCTTGACGGAGTGGGTGAGTAGAGGCGCGGTGATGATGAAGATCACCAACAGCACCAGCATCACATCCACCAGTGGCACCACGTTGATCTCCGCCATCGGACCTTGATGACGTCGCGGGTCGAAGCTTCCCATAGCCATGTCGTTACCCCTTCGCAGCGAACGTGCGCTGTTCCAGTTTCATTGCAGGGCGCGGTGGACGTCCCTCGCCTGCCGAACTGTTGGCTTTTTCGCCCACGGTAATCACCGTGTACAGATCGTGTGCGAAGGCATCGAGTCTGGCCAGCCAGACGCGATTGCGCCGGGTGAAGGCGTTGTAAGCCAGCACCGCGGGGATGGCGACCGCCAGGCCGACGGCGGTCATGATGAGTGCCTCGCCGACCGGGCCCGACACCTTGTCCAGCGTGCCTTGACCCGACAAACCGATGTTGACCAATGCGTGATAAATCCCCCAGACGGTGCCGAACAAGCCGATGTAGGGCGCGGCGGAGCCGGCCGAGGCCATCATGGTGAGGCCTTGCTCCACCCGCATCGCCTCCTGGTCGATGCCGTTGCGCAGCAGACGTGTGAGGAACTCGCCCAGCCCGCCGGCTGCGGCCAGCTTTTGCATGCCATGCTGATGGTTGTTGTGGGCGGCCTCAAGCGCTTGGTGCGCCAGTTCAGCAAAGGCGTTGTCCACGGGTTGCTGTCGCAGTGCGCTGCTCAGGTCCAGCAGCGAATCGGCTGCCCAGAACTGTTTGAGGAAAGCTTCGGCGCGGCGCCCCGCCAGGTAATTTGACAGCGCCTTGGTCACAATCAGATACCAGCTCGCCACCGAGAGTGCGAGCAACAGCAACAGCACGATGCGTCCGAGCGTATCGGTCTGCGAGAGGAAGTGGGCAAAGCCCAGGCTGTTTTCCATGATCAACGTCCTTCGAGGGTGAAATTGAATGGCTGCGTCGCCAGCGAACGGACGGCGTGCCCGTCACGTTGCGCCGGCTGGCAACGCCAGGTTCTGACCGCCGCAAGCGCAGCGGCATCGAGGCGATTGGAGCCGCTGCTGGTCAGCACCTGTGCCGCACTCACGCGTCCCGTTTCGTCCAGCTCCACTCCCAGCACGACCTTGCCGGTTTCGCCCAGTCGACGCGCCAAGGGCGGATAGACCGGCGGCGTACGTTCCGGGCAGGCCACCGCCAGTTCTGAAGACAACGTCACCGGCCCGACTGGCTTGGGCGGCGCAGGCGTCGGTGCCGGCGGCTCGACAGGGGGTGGAGCAATCACGGGGGCAGGCGAAGGCAAGGGTTCCACCGCTTCGGTCGGCGACACGACCGGCGCTTCTGCCGCCAAATGGTAGTGCGGCGGTTTGACCGGCGGCGTTTCCTGCTTGAGCCGCTTGGGAGACGCCGACTGTGGGATGACGCGTGGCACGGGCTGCGGGGGCGGCGGGTTGATGAAGTTCACGAACAGGGTCACTGCCTCGGCCGGAGGCGGAATCACACGTGCGCTCAACAATCCGTAGAGCACGCCGCCATGCAAGGCCAGCACCACCACCAAGCCAGCCGCACGATTCCAGTCCATCCGCCCCAGGATTCCGTTCATGACATCCGCTTGCTGGTCGCCTGGGTTACCACTTCGCCTGTAGCCCCAAGATGGCCGAGCGCGGAAGGCCGGCGGTGTAGGTCGGTGCGGCGCCGGTGCCGTCGGCGGTTTCGGCGTAGTGTTTGTCGAACAGGTTGCTGATGCTGCCGAAGAGTTCCATCCCCTTGCCGAAGGGGTAGTTGGCACGCAGGTTGACCAGGTCATGGCCACCGTATTTCCCGGTATTGGCGGCATCCAGCCAATAGCTGCCCAGCTTGAACCATTCGAGCTGGATCCGGCCGCCGTTCATATAGCCGGGGGAGTAGGTCAGACGGGTGTTGGCGATCACCCGGGGAGCTGTTTCCATTTCCTTTCCGCTGTAGTCAGCGGTTCCGGAAACGGTCCATGTCTCATAGGTGTGCTTGGCGTACGACAGGCTGGCATCGACTTGCCAGTCCTGCGCCAGCGGCAGTCCCAGGCCCAGCTCGATGCCACGGTGCAGGGTCTTGCCCGCGTTGACCACGGTTCGCTGGGTGGTGAGTGGATCGGTATAGCTGACGATGTCGTCTTTCTTGGTCATGTGATAGACCGATGCCTCGTAACGCATCGTCCCGGCTTTGCCGCGCAGGCCGAGCTCCAGGTTGTCGACGATCACTGGCTTGAGGTCCAGCAGGGATTCGGCGGCCGCCTGCGCCTTGACCGCCGTAGACTCGCGGCTGCCGCGGAATACCTGGCCTTCAGAGGGCGTACGGAAAGAATTGCTGTAGGCCGCAAAACCGTTCAGCGTGTCGCTGAAGGCATAGGTTGCCCCCAGCTTGGGGCCCCAGTGGCTGTAGCCGATCTGGGTGCTGGCGACGTGGCCGTACCAGCCATTGGCCGGGAAGGCGCCCGCCACCCCCTGGGTCGCGGTCGCCGCCCCGCCGTTGAACCTGTTCTCGTAGTCGTACTGCATGTCGTCGTAACGCAGCCCGCCGTTCAGGCGCAGCTTGTCGGTCAGCGACACTTCGCCGTGCACATAAGGCGAAATGCCGCGGAAGCTCACGTCATAGTCGTATATCTGGACCGGCGCGGCAGCATTGAGACTGTAGGCGGTCCCGCCGTAGGCGTTCGTCACCTTGTTGAGCAGGATCGAATCCTCGTCGCGCGACCCCGGGCTGTAGTCAAAATCCAGGCCAACGATCACGCGCGCGCGCATGGGCTCGAAGTCGCGGCGGTATTTGCTGAGGAAGCCGAAGGATTGGTTCTTCGTGACGTACTGGCTGGGATCGTAGCCGACGCTCCAGTTGGGGAGGATCTCCATGCTGTTGTCGCGGAAGTAGGGGGTGATCGACAGCAGCGAGTGGGCGGTTTCCTTTTCGTAGGCCGTCGACAAACGAAAGGCGTCGACCTGGCGAAAGGAGAATGGCACGTTGTTGGCGCGCGGCGTGGCGTCGAATTCGCCCGTGCTCAGCTTGCCGACGTGCTGCTGGTCGACCTTGGAAAAGGACAGCACCGTTTTCAGCAGCGCGTCGTCGCCGAGCGCGCGATCCCAGCGCGCCGTACCGGTCTGGCGGTCGTAGCCGGCGTTGTCCTGCCAGCCATCGGTGCGCGTCAGGTTGAGGCTGGCGCGCCAGGCGTCGTCGCCGTGGGCATTGCCGCCGCCCACCAGGATGCGGCCCCAACCGTATGACCCGGCTTCCCCGCTCAGTTCGAATTCGGCCTGCTTCGGCGGCGTGCGGGTCAGCACGTTGATCGTCCCGCCGATCGCATCCGAGCCGTACAAGGCGCTGCCCGGGCCTTTCATGACTTCCATCCCCCCCGACTGCGGCACATTGATTTCGTACAGCGCGTTATGGTTGAAGAAGCCAGTGGAACGGGTCGGGATGCCGTCTTCGAGATAAAGGTAAACCGCGCTGGTCGTCAGCGGCTGCCGGATCGAGGTGGAATGCCCCTCGCCCGACAAATTGCTGACCCAGACACCGGGCACCTGATTGAGGATGTCCTTCGGGTGGGTGGGCCGGGACTCGCGCAGGGTCTGATCCTTGATGATTCCAACCGTTGCCGGAGTCTCGCTCAGCAACTCGCCTTCGCGAGTGCCGGTCACGGTCATTTCAGGCAGCGCCGCCTCGGCCGGGTCTGCCGCCGAGGCGGCGGGCGCGCACAGGATGCTCGCCAGCGCGAGCGGAATGGGGTTCAGCTTCATACTTCCTCCGTTATTTTTAAATCAGTTGGCCAGCTTGTGCTTCTTGAGCCAGGCGCGCAGGCGCTGCTCGCTCAGCACGCCAACAATGGTTTCGCGTTGATGGCGGGCGTCGTAAAGATAGGTGCGCGGTAATTCGCCGTACCACGACGGATCGATGGCATGGCGCAGTCGCTCGGGAATGGGATCGTCGAACACCCAGCTGTCGACGCCGGCCAGCCCGAGCGGGCCCAAGGTTTTTTGCATGGCAGGGGCAAACCCGGGGGAATCCGTCGCCACCAGAACCAGGGGCAGGCGCTTCTGTTTTTTTGCGAGCTTGCCCAGCAGAGTCAGTTCGGCGATGCAGTAGCTGCACTCGTTGACCGACCACAGGTTGAGAATGAAGGGGCGACCGGCGTATTGCGCCTTTATTTTTGCAAGGCTGTTCACAGTGAACGGGACCGGCTCTGCCGCACTGGCCGACGCTGCGATAAGCAGCACTGCCATCATCCCGAACAGGAAGCGCCGGATCATTTTGCGTTGCCCACATCAAGCGGCAGGATGCGCACGCCTTCGGTTGCGCTATTCCACACCACCAGCGCCTGCTTGCCGTCGGTCAGCGGCAGCGGATAGTCGGCTGCCCCGCCGGACTCTGCCAGGCGCAGCGGCGCACTCCAGGACGCGCCGCCATCGGTCGAGTGCATGGCCCGTGCAACGTAAACGCGCCCATCGAACTCGCGCCAGGTGATAAGCACCATGCTCCCAGCCGCCGCCACCGTCGCATGGCCCGCCTGTGCCGCGGGATCGCCCAGGGCCATAGGCGACGACTCACGTCCGCCCGCGATGCGTTTGTAGAACAGTCCTTGGCGCGTCTTGCCTTGGGTAAACCAGACCAGGTGCAAGGCATCATGGCCGTCGACCGCCAAGCCGCCACCGTGATGGGGGCAGGCATCGATCTGCCATTCGTCGTCGGTGGCGCGGCGCACCTTACCCGTTCCCAGATTGGCGAGCGCGAAGTCGCGCGTGTTGGTGCCGTACAGGTTGCGCCAGAGCGCTATCGGCCCCTCCGCGGTCCAGGCAAGCGAGGTGCGGCAGCACTCGCAGGTATGTTCGGTGAGTTTGCGATTGGGGCTGAAATGGGCGCCGTTGTCGAGGGATTGCGCGAAGTAGACCGACGAGCCCGCGAAAGCAGCGTCTTTTTCCCTGGCAGCATCGCGATCACGACCGTCCAGCCACACCACCGCCACCCGGCCCGCCCCATCGATCGCCAGCGAATCGAAGCTGTGGCTGCCGATACGGCCATCGTCGTTCAGGGTGATCGGTACTGAAAAACTGCGGCCGCCATCGATGGAACGGGCAAAGCGGATGTTGCCGGTGAATCTTTTCGGCAGCGACTGGCTCCAGCTCAACAGCACCGTGCCGTCTTGCGCAACGGCGATCTTGGGACGGTTTTCCGCGCTGGCTCCAATGTCTTCCGGTTCGAGCGCGACCGCAACCGGGCGGGAGAAACGCTGCCCGTCGTCGTTCGACCAGGAAACCCAGAGCTGCTGGTTCTCCACCTTGGCCAGCCATATGCGTCCGTTGCCGTCGAGCGTCGCGCCTACCGCGAGGGCCACCTTGGCGGGGTGCGGCATCACGGAATGATCCATCGCGACTGCGGCCGCGGGAACCAGGCTCGCTGCCAGCAGCAGCGCAAAAATATCTTTATTCATCCGGCTGCCCCCCCCGTTTCTTTCTTGATCAATGAGCACCCAATCATCACTTGGATTGCAGGGAGCGGGAATGTGGCAAATTGACGCAGTGTCGCGCGGCAGGGCGCACGGCGCGGTCGCCAGACTACATGCGCATCATGTCCGACTCGATCACACCGCAAGCCACGCGGGGCCCCGAGTTGCCGGCAGGATCGGAGAAATCGTCTTCCTTGGCATGGATCACGATGCTACGGTCGCCAATGGACGCCGTCCCCATCAGCGCGATGGTGATGCCGGACACCGTCACGTCCACCTCAGCCCGTCCGCTCGCGTCAGCCGCGATGTTGCCCAGATCGCCCAGATGATGCGTGTTGCTACCGGGCGCGCCGTGCTGGCCGCCGGTAGGAGCGTAATGTCCACCTGCGCTCATGCCGTCGGGTGAATCGCAATTACCGTTCACATGCACGTGAAAACCGTGTTTTCCCGGGGCCAGGCCCTCTACCGTCCCGGTGATATGCACGACGCGGTCTCCAGTCTCATGAAACTTCAGCGTTCCACTGACGGCGCTGCCCGAGGTGGCCACCAGAACAGCGGTGGAAGTCATCATAGGTCCATGGTTTTGAGCAATGACCGGCGCCGAACCGGCACAAAATAGCAGGCCGGCGACCGCGAGAAAGCGCGGCATGGTGCCGCGGTGGGCACGGGATAATTTCATTGGGATACGCATGGAGGCCTCCTTGGGTTTATTGAGCGACATGTTTCTTCGTGTTCCAAAATGGAAAAGCGTGTTTAGAAATCCCCGCTTGCCAGTTCCGTCAGCATCGCTTTCAGATCGTGGTCAAACTCTTCCAGGGAGCTCTTGCCTTCTTTCGACAGCTTCGGGTTTTTGGCCAGTATCGACAGCACATGCGCCGGGCGCTGCACCATCACCGTGGTTTTGCCATCCGTCTCAAAGAGGGCAAACCGGCATGGCGCAAACATCTCGAAGTCGGGAACATGGCGGGTAATGGTGTAGGCCTTGGTCAGATTGCAGAACTCGACCAGCTCCAGCGGATGCGCTTCAATGCCCCGGCTTGCCAGGCCTTCCTGCACGTTAAGCTGATTGATGACGGCATAATTTCTGGCTTCCAGGGCAGAAATCAGCATCTCCCGCACCGCCGGTAATTTGTCGTCGAGGGTGATTTCATATTTGACCGAGGTCACCACAACTGCAGATTCTTTGGCCCACAGGGGTGCCGATTGCAGCGAGCAAATCGCAATCAGGGCCAGACTTGAAAAATGATATTTGGCGGACATGCTTCCGTCTAGCGATTGCGTCCGTTCGGACCGAAATGGAGGTCGTATTCGCGCATCTTGCGCCACAGCGTCGTGCGGCCGATTCCCAGCACCCGTGCCGCCTCGCCAATATTGGCAGAACGCAGCAACGTGGATTCGATCATCCGCCGTTCCGAGTCTGCAATGCTGCCGGTGGTTTCGACCAAGCCGGCAGAGCCGTTTCTTGTGACGGGCGGAAGCGTTTGCTGAAGCAAGTCCTCGGGCAGGGCATCGGTGTCGATATGACCGGCATCGTCAGCGAATACGGCCATCTGTTCCACAAAGCTTTCCAGCTGGCGAATATTGCCCGGATA
>NCHD01000196.1 GCA_002257045.1 Hydrogenophilales bacterium 16-61-112
CCGGAGACTTCGGCAAAGCGCGCGGCGACCGGGCCGGTGTTGTCGAGGTCGAACTCGTGGTTGCCGAAGGTGGTGGCATCGAAGCCGATCTGGCGGCTGGCGATGGCGTCATAGAAGTCCTGGCCGCCGTCGGGGTGGGCGGTGGCGAGGTTGACGAAGCTGGCGTTCAGGCGCGGGCCGGGCAGAAACGAGTCGCCGGCGTTGAGCGTGATCACGGTGCCGGCAGCAGCGGCCTTGCGGTTGGCGATCACGCTGGCGAGGCGGTCGACGCCGCCATAGAACGAAATGCCCTGGCTGGCATTGTCGCGCAGGTTGCCCTGCGCCGAAATCAGCCAGGACTCCTGGTCGCCGATGTGAAGGACGGTCAGCTCTTCTGCCCACACCGGGCTGAGGCTGATGAACGAAAGCGACAAGGCAATCGACAGCGATTTGACGGCAAACTTCATTACTGAAACTCCACTCAATAGACCGGCAATAAAAACCCGGAGTGGTTACCGGGCGCAGGATTTAACGATCAACTCGCGCCGATCGCCACGCTTGCAATGTACGGATCACTGATGACATTTCGCACCCGATGGATGATGGAAAACATGAGCCGTTTGGCGCAAAAAAAAGCGGCCCGATGGCCGCCTGGTGGACCTGCCGCACCCGGTTCAGCATAGCGGGCGACGTCGCACGGCAGCCCAGCCGGCCAGACCGGTCAGCAGAATGGCCAAGGTTCCAGGCTCCGGTACCGATACGGGTGCTCGCAGCGCGACAACTCCACCGCCAGTGACGATGACGGCGCTGGGGTGGAGGCTGCCGTCCGCAAGCTGCACAACGCCGCCCTCGCCCAGCCGGATGGACTGACCGGGAAGGCCTGTTCCTGCTGCCGAAAGATCGATGAATGCCCCCGGGAGCAGGGTAAGCGCGCTGCCTGCGCCAGGTTCAATGATCGGTCGCACGCCATTGCTATCACGGCCACCAACCCGGGGCACCGAACCGCCCGGCGCTCGGATCACACTGCCACTGCCCAGTTCCAGCAACGGCGCTTCAATAGAAAGGTTGCTGGCTGGCGCGAACTGCAATTCGCCGCGTATGCGGA
>NCHD01000069.1 GCA_002257045.1 Hydrogenophilales bacterium 16-61-112
GTCGAGTTCGCGTACCTGAAACCCCAGTCCCAGGATCAAGGCCTGCGCGCGCGATTGCGCGTCGTGCGCGCCGGCGTCGTACAGGTTCATGTAGGCGTGTCCCATGCGCTCGCCGTCGTCGCTGGCCTCGGCTGCGGCCACTTCGGCCTGGGCGGCGACCAACTGGGTGTCGCCGGCAATGACGAAATCCGTCGCGGATTCAGCGGTCTCCGGCATGTCCTGCGCCACTTGCGCGCGGCGCCATTGCGAGGGCACGGAAAAATCGCCCTTGTCTTCGTGCAGGGTGCCGTTCAGCAGCGCGAACAGGCTGGACTTGCCAGCGCCGTTGCGCCCGACCAGGCCCACCTTTTCGCCCGGATTGATCGAGGCGGTGGCGTTATCGAACAGGACCTTGGCGCTACGCCGCAGGCAGAGGTTTTTGAGGATGATCATGCAGGTCGACTGCGCGGGCGCAGTGAGGGAAAGGAATGCGAAGGCGGGATTCTACCCTGTCATCCCCCGGCAGCCTGTTTGACCGGCGGATGTTTGACGCTTCGACGCGGAATGTCGGCTTTTCGTCAGGGCGCGCCCATTCACGCCTGCGACGCGCGCGCCAGGACTAACCAGGCCATTGTTTTATATATGTTTTAAAACCGGCTCCGGCCAGCAAATCCCGTGGCATGGCCATTGCATGTAGATCAGCATCAAACCTTCCCTCAGGAGCGCATCATGAAACTGCAATTCGGCCAAACCCAACTCGTTCTTGCCCTGAGCCGCTCGCCTTTTGACTGGTTTTACGGCTATACCGAGCGCATGAGCCTCACCAGCCTGTCGCTGCTGTTCGTACAGTTTTCGGTGTTTGCGCGCCAGCCGAGCGTGTGATGCAACTGAATCGATGCATCAATGTGAGCTTGAGTCTGTCCCGCTCGCCGGTGGGACTGTTTAGCGGCAGCACACACCAGATGACCCTGTTCAGCCTGACGCTGCTGTTCGTCGAGTTGCGCATCCTGCGGCGCCAGCCCGCGTATTGCCCTCACATTCCGCGCCATCACGTCTCATAGGCGGCGAATTTCCAGCACCGCTTCGAGGCCGCCGGTTTCACGGTTGGCCAGCCCCACCTTCCACCCATTGGTTTCCGCCAGCTGACGTACGATCGCCAGTCCGAGCCCGGTTCCGCCGGTCAGCACTGATCGCGATGCCTCCAGCCGGTAAAACGGCCTGAATACCTTTTCCAGCTGCTCGGCTGCAATACCCGGGCCACGGTCGCGCACGCTCACCCGCACCGTTCGCTCGCCACATTCCAGCGCCAGTTCGACCGGCGTGCCGCCGCCGTATCGCTGCGCGTTTTCGATCAGGTTGACGAAAATTTGCTGCAGCGCCAGCCGCCCGGCCAGCACCTCGCAAGGTGAAGCAGACGCCCACGCCAGTCCTGCCTGCGCCGCCACCGCCTGCAGCAGGGCCGCCAGATCAAAGCGGGTTTTGGCTTCGGGCTGGGTAGTGCGCGCCAGCGCCAGATAGCCGCTGATCAGCCGGTTCATGTCGGCCAGATCAGCGACCGCGCGGTCGATGCGCGCCGGGCTGGCGTCGGCGCGCAGCATTTCCAGATTGAGCTGCAGGCGCGTCATCGGCGTGCGCAAGTCGTGGGAAATGCCGGCCAGCAAGGTGGTGCGGTTGTCGAGCAACTCGCGCACCTCGTGCGCCATGCGGTTAAAGCGGCGCGCCAGCTCGGCAAGTTCATACGGGCCGGTTTCCGGCAACGGATCGGGCAATTCCCCCACCCCCACCTGGTGGGTCGCCTGCACCGCACGCGCCAGCGGTACCGTGATGCGGCGCACCAGCATCAGCGCGGTCAACAGGCTCAGAAAGGTGCCCAGCGCAACCACCGCGATGGCGGCCAGCGGCAGCTTGACGGCGTAGCGATCGGGGAAAAATCCCACCCGCAAATCATGCCCGCCGAGCGGAATATCGAGCCAAGCCGCGACCGATCCCGGCACACCCTTCAAGCTCACGGCACCCCCCGTTCGCTGGCTCAATGCGGCCTCGATCTGGTGGCGAAAAGTGAACGGCTGCACCTCGGCGGTCGCGCCCACATCGACGGTGGTCAGGCGCAGGCCGTGGCGGCTGGCCAGTTCGCGCTCGAACGCCGCGCGTGTCTGTGGCGGCAGTTCCACCCAGGTTTGCGCCGACAGCACGATCAGGCCGGCCAGGTCGTTCGCCGAGCGTTCCGCCACCGGCACGATCAGGGTGCGATACACCACCCAGAACGCAGCCGCCTGAAACACGATGAAGGCCAGCGCCAGCGTCAGCGCGGTGCGGGCAAAGAGGGAATGCGGCATGTCCCAGGTTCTCAAATGAGCCGCGGGTCAAAACACAGGCTGCGTAGCCGACCAGCGCTCATTTCTCGAATTCCGGCTCCCGCGTCGGCAGCAGATCGTCAATGCGGCAGGGCTTGTGTATGGCATAGCCCTGGGCATAGTCGACCCCGATATCCCGCAGCGCATTCAGAATCAGCGGCGACTCCACGTATTCGGCCACCGTGATCAGGCCCAGCGAATGCCCGATGTCGTTCATCGACTTGACCATGGCGAAATCGTCGGGGTTCTGCAGCATGTCCTTGACGAAACTGCCGTCAATCTTAAGCGTGTCGGTGCGCAGGTTCTTCAGGTGGGCATAGGAAGTGAAACCGCTGCCAAAGTCGTCCAGCGAAAACTTGCAGCCATAGCGGCGAATTTCCCGGATGAAATCCTGCGCGGCGCCATAACTCTCGATGGCGGCGGTTTCCGTGATCTCGAAGGCAATCTTGTGGGCGGGGATGTCGCTGCCCGGCAGCACCTGCTGCAGATAGCTCATCACCTCGGGATTGCTCAGCGAGTTGGCGGACAGATTGATGGCGAAGCCGCCCAGTGATGCAAAGGCCGACGAATGGGCCCGGATCCATTCAAACACTTTCTGCATCACCCAGATGTCCAGTTCGTGGGAGCGCTGCAGGCTTTCCACTGCAGGAACAAAGTGCATGGGACTGATTTCCAGCCCGGCCTCGCTGTCGATACCCAGCAGAATTTCGTAGTAGGGCAAAAGCGATGTAGCCGCACCAATGGGCATGACCTGCTGGCAGCGCAAATACAAGCCATTGCCCTTGAGGAAAGCGTCGATGCGCCCCGCCCAGTCCATCAGCGACTCCTGCGACTGCAACTGAGGACTGGCCTGCTCATAGATCTGCATCCGGTTGCGTCCCATCGACCTGGCCGTGATGCAGGCCGAATCGGCGTGCCGGAGGGCTTCAACCGCACTGAAACGGGTGGGCGCATATTCGGTCAAACCGATGTTGAAGCCGATGCTGTAACTGTGCTGCCCATGCTGGAAAGAATAATCCTTCACCTGTTTGAGCAGGCTGTCGACAGCCTGGCAACCATCGGCCCGGTTGCAGTTGGGCAGCAGGACCGCCAGAGTGTCGTCGCGGAAGGTCGCCAGCACAGCATCAGGGCCGATATGCGCGCGAACCGCCTTGACCAGACTACGGCTCAGGCTTTCCGCCGCCTCTACGCCACAGGTGTTGTAGATCACGCGGAACTGGTCAAACTCGATGATGCCGATCGCGTGCGACGTGTCCGCCTGATCCGGCAGGGTCAACTGGTTCAGGTGATGCATGAACCCCTTGCGATTGAGCAATCCCGTCACCGGATCGTGCATGACCTGATTCACCATGCGCTGATAGGTCTCGTCGATCAGGGCATGCTCTGAGCGATCAAACAGCGGCAGATCCAGATCCTTGCCCGATTTAACAAGCCCATCCTGCATCCGCCGGGAAAGCTCGGCCAGGGTGAGATCCGTTTTGCTGGTCGCGGAGCGATTGGAAAAAGCGCAGCTCAATGGCGGCTGGCTGACCCAGATCAGTTGCATCGGAACCCAGGCGCCGTCCACACTAAAATCCCACCAGGCGCCCATCCGCAGACGTTCCGCCAGCTGGCGATGTGCCGGCGCATCACGCTCGCCACGGGAGGGTGCCAAACTGCCCTGCGGAACCCGCACCATGGCGGGTACGGCGGCGGGGTGCGACGACGCATCGGCCAGGCTGTCGCCCAACTCATCCATGAACGCAGCCAGCAGCTTGGCGTCGACATTGACCGTTGCCAGTGTGCGCTCGATCTCATTCAGCAATGCCTGGGCAGCCTCGGTGGCGCGGGGCTCGTCTACCTGAACGGGGTCGAGCCAGGCGAACAGCCGATCCAGCACGGCGAGACCTGCGTCCCAGGCCTCGCCGTGCGTCCCCTGGCGTATTTCCACCAGGATGAGAGACTGTCGCCAGCCCGCATCCAGCAGACGCAGCAGCATGGCGGGCACTTCGCGCCCGGCCAAACGCTGCTCCAGCGCCGCGTTGACCTGGACGCGGGCCGAACGGATGCGCTCCCGCCCTTCGCTGGCTTCCTGCTGGCGCGCCACGCGCGTTCTGCGGATTTGCCGGATCGGCAACAGCACCTTTTCCAGATTGTCCCGAACCCCCTCGAAAACGCCTGGTTCTTCATCAGCCCGGCTGCAGACGCGATCCACCAGCAGGTAAAGGAAGCGTTTCAGCTTGGCATCAAAAAACTTGCCCTTGTCATCTGCCGCCACGGCGTATTGCTCGATGAGATTGAGCACCTGGCGGGCGGGATGATCGGGCAGGTTGGGGAAATTGGTGTCTTGCAGCGCCAGTTTGAGCAGCGGACGCTCCAACCGCTTTACCAGCAATTCCACATCCGAGCTGGGCACAAAGTCCGCACGCGCCCGGGCGAATAGATCGGAAGTCGTGTCCAGAATCTGCCGCTGACCCGGGGCAATCCGTCTGGCCGCCCCCCCGCTTGCAGCGAGGTGCGCATCAATCCGGGCGGTCAATGAAGACGACCTCCCCGACGGGGTCTGGCTCACCAGGGGCACGCTGTCCAGGGCGTGCTGTAACTCGCGCAGGTCGAGTTCCGGCAATGCCGTCCCGCCGCCGTCTGACACCCCAACCGATCCCGGCGTCGCCTCATCGCGCCCGGCCATCTGGCGCGCAGTCTGTTGCAAGCGACTGAGCATGGGCAGGATTTCGGACCGCGCGGCAGCCGGATGCCCCGGGGACAGCTTTATCCGAGTGCCGGATTGCGCGGCAGACACAGCCAGTGCCTCACTTGCTGCGCGGCGCTGGGATTGATTGAGACTCGCCAGAATACGGTCCAAGCTGTATTCGGCGCTTTCTGGCGCAGGGGACGCACTCGCCTGATCCTGCTTGAGCCGTGCGTTCAGGGTGTCGGCGATATCGGCCAGATCCGGCCTGGGCTTGTCGCTTTCGGTGGATTGGACTTCCGCAACGGCAGCCTTTGCTGGGCTCGGTTTCGGCTTGTTGCGTTTCGGCTCGGGCAGGGTGGCCGGCTTTACAGCGGCCAGCGCCTGGTTGAGTTGCGGGTAAAGCACCGGGATCTGGTTTGACACCGCCTGCCCGAGCGCCCGGTAAAGAACCGTTCGCATGGGATTGGAAAAATCCAGAACCTGAATGGCATCCTGGAAGGTATGCCCAATGACTTCCGGGCCGAATGGGTTGTTTTTCCTGTCGACCGTCATGCCGGTCAAGCGGCTGTAGCGCTGCTCGAATTCGCCAAGCGGGGAGGCAACCTCCGCCTCGATCTGCTTGATGACCGCAGATAAACTCAACCAGTCCTCAAATTCGGCTTCGTCGACGAGAGACAAGGTGTTCGCCACAGGCTCGTCAGAAGGCGCTCCTGCGACCAGCCCGACAGTCTGAATGCGGTCGCGGATGGCATTGAAAAAACCGTCCTCGATGCGGCCACGGCGTTGCGCCAGTTCCTGGACGCCATAGGCATAACGGGAACGCTCCAGAAAGCTCGGTTCGGCCTGGCCCGCTTCACCCAGCCGCTCGGTGGCTCGCTGGAAAAATTCCTGCATCACCGCATCAAGAAAACTGCGGAACTGACTGGTGCACTCCAATTGCAGCGCCTGGATCTGTTGCGGATCCAGGCCTGATCCCGGCTTCCCTGAATCAATCGGGGCACGATGTGCGCTCGCCGCACGCAAGGCTTTCACCATTTCTTCGGGCAGCGGCGCGGTGAAGATACCGACCCCGCCGGGTGAGACATGCGCGACCCGACCCTTGCAGCGGAATTCGCCAGCGCCGCTCAAGGCAAACATCACCTGTACGGATTCACCCACCAGAACGGGAATGGCCGCGTCGGGGGTGCGCGAACCGGGAAAGGCCACGTACAACCCGCTTTTGCAATAGTCACGGATTTCGACCGGCAGGGGTTCGCCTTCGCCAAAGCGAACATGCGCGGTCTGCGATGTGGCCAGTCGCGCATGGCGGCGCTGTTCCTTTTTGCTCATTCCGGAAGAAGCAGAAATCATCTCGTTTTTATCAGGGGCCTTTATCCAATGGATACCGATCGGTTGCTGCGATGATCGCTCAAAACAGCCCTTTTGAGCAGGCCCATTAACCCTTTCCCTGCGGCACGAACAGGTAACCCTGCCCACGCTGGGTGCGGATATAGGCCGGGCTGGCGGGGTCGTCCTCGATTTTCTTGCGCAGGCGGTTCACCCGCACGTCGATGCTGCGGTCGAACGGGTCGCGCTCGAAGCCGCGCAGCTGATCCATCAGCCAGTCGCGCGACAGGGCGCGGTTGGCGTGGCTGACGAAGATTTCCAGCAGTTCATACTCGCCGCCGGTGAGTCCGATTTCGCTGCCGTCTCGGCTAAGGCTGCGGGCGTCGAGGTTGACGACGAAAGGCCCGAATGCAAAGGTTTTGGCGGTGGCGACGGCGGCCGGCGGCGCCACGCTTTCCTGCCGCCGCAGCACGGCGCGGATGCGCGCCAGCAATTCGCGCGGGTTGAACGGCTTGGGCAGGTAATCATCCGCGCCGACCTCCAGACCAATGATGCGGTCGATATCCTCGCCCTTGGCCGACAGCATGATGATGGGCGGAAACCCCGGCTGCGCGCGCAAGCGACGCGCAACCGACAGGCCGTCCTCGCCCGGCATCATCCAGTCGAGCACCACCAGCCGGGGCAGGCGCACCGCCAGCAGGCGGTTCAGCGCAGCGGCGTCGGCAGCGGTCTCGACCGCATAGCCTTGCGCTGTCAGATATTCGGCCACCAGTTCGCGGATGCCGGGATCGTCGTCGGTCACATAAATCAGGTCTTGTTCCATGCGGCAACTATAGCGTGGCCTCTGCGTGCAGCCCATCCGGTTACACACGGTTACAAAATTGCGCCTGCTTGAAACAGAGCACTTACTTTTCCCACCCAGAATGCAAAGCGTGGAAGCGAGCCATCGCCTCCCGAACCAGGAGACACCATGAACACACGTCACATAGCAATGCTCGGACTGACCGCACTGGGACTGGCGCTGACAACCGCGATATTCGCAACAGCAGACGCGAAGCGGAACGTAACGAACGTGCCGGCTACGGCTATGGCTACGAGCGCCGCCAGCAACAGGACCAGGGCCAGGCTGACGGTAAAGACCATGAGCCGCGTCAGCCCCGTCGCTAACCCCCTCACCCACACCTACCGCTTTGGATCAAACAAGGAGAGTCAGCATGAAATCACGCCCCCTCAACACCGCACTGATCGCCGCGCTCCTCGCAGCCAGCGGAGCGGCCCAGGCCGACCGCCGTCTGGACGACGAAATGATCGTCCGCGCACCTGTCGTAGACAGCGTGCCGGTATATGACACCATCAACGAACCGCGCCGGGAGTGCTGGACCGAAACCACCGGCTATGAAACGCAGACCTACCGCAACGCCAACAGCCCCGGCGGCGCCATTCTTGGTGCCATCGCAGGCGGCCTGCTCGGCTCGACGGTTGGCAAGGGCGATGGCCGGGTGGCCGCCGCTGCCGTCGGCGCCGCCACCGGTGCCGTGGTGGGCGACCGCTGGAATGGTCGTGGCGTGACCACCGAGTCGCGCCCCACTCAGGTTGAACGTTGCACCATCCACGACGACACCCGCCAGGTGCTGGTCGGATACGACGTGCGCTACCGCTTCAACGGTCGCGAATTCATGGCTCGCCTGCCGTATGACCCGGGCGATTACCTCAAACTCACAGACGGTTACGGCGACCACCACCGTGCTCCAAGCCGCGTTGTCGTGACCCAGCCGCGCGTTGCCATCTCCATCGGCGGCGCGCCGTTCAACGGGTATTACCAGAGCGGCCCGCGCCATGTCGTCGCGGCACCGTATTACTACGCGCCGGTGGTTGTGCGTGAACCTTATTACCGGGGTCATCGCGCCCAACATCGTCATGCCCATCGCGACTGGCATGACGAGCGCCGAAATCACCGCAATCATGATCGCCGTCACGACAACCGCCGTGGCTGGGATGATTGAACCCCGCTGACCGGACGTGAAAAAGCCGCCTCAAGTCGAGGCGGCTTTTTCATGGGTGGCGCTTATTCGTGATGGACGACGAAAGCCAGTTCGGTACTGAAGTTACCCACGCCGCGATGATTGGTCAGCGTCCAGCCACTGTCCTTAAGGTACGTCGTCATCTCGCGCGTCATTTCCGGGTTGCCGCAAATCATCACGCGGTCATGCTCGGGGTCGGGTTGCGGCAATCCGAGACGGTGCGACAGCCCCCCGGAGCGGAACAGGTCGGCCCCGCGTTCAGGCGTGGCAAAGGTTTCGCGAGTCACCGTCGGCACGTAATGCAACTGCGGGTTGCCCATGGTTTCGAGTTCGGCGCGGTAGGCCAGTTCGGCCACGCTGCGCACCGAATGCACCAGCACCACCTGTTCAAACTGCGCATAGGTGGCCGGATCGCGCACCAGACTGATAAAGGGCGCGAGGCCGGTGCCGGTCGCCAGCATATACAGCGTGCGTCCGGGCAGCACATGGTTCAGAGTGAGCGATCCGGTGGCCTTGCTGTTCACCCACACCGAGCTTCCCGGCTGGACCTGCACCAGCTGGCTGGTGAGCGGGCCATCCGGCACGTGAATGCTCAGAAACTCCAGATGGTCGCGGTCGGCGGTCGATACGATGGAATACGCGCGCGCCACCAGCTTGCCTTCGCGCTTGAGGCCCAGGGTGACGAACTCGCCGTTGGCAAACGCAAAATCCTGCGGCCGGCTGAGGGTGAAGCTGAAAGTCTTGTCCGACCATGTGCGCACGGACTGCACGGTTTGTTCACTGTAGGGCATGGTGGTTCCTCAACGTAATTGTTTCCAGGCATCAACTGCGGCCGCGCGCGCGCGGAATACCGCTTCACGCACCTTGTCGGGTGCGGATGCCCGCGCAACGGCGCCGGCGTCGACTGTACGTGCAACCGCAAGTGCCTGCGCCAAAAAATCCGCCGCGGGGAAATCCCGCGTTTCGTAGCCGGGCCGGCCCCGAAAATCGCATTCGCAGGCCTGCAAAAACTCGGCGAAGCGGTCCGGACGGCGAAACGCATCGACGCGTTCAAGCAATTCGACGATCGTGGCTGCGCGAAGTTCCAGCGCGGGGTGCGCGTTGCCGTGGTCGCGCGCCACGGCAACAGCCAGGTCGCGACAGTCGGCCGGCACGCGGATGCGCTCGCACAGAGCGCGCACCAGGTCGACGCTTTTCGCTTCGTGGCCATGATGTTTCGGCCACAGCTCGGGCGGGGTCACGCCTTTTCCGAGGTCGTGGGTCAGTGCGGCAAAGCGCACCGGCAAGCTGTAGCCCTGCGCCGCCGCCCAGTCGACGACGAGCATGACGTGAATGCCGGTGTCGACTTCCGGGTGGTGCGCCGGTGGCTGCGGTACGCCAAACAGGCGGTCGATTTCCGGCAGCATTCGGGCCAGCGCGCCGCAGTCGCGCAGCACATGGAACATGCGCGAGGGCTGTGCTTCCATCAGTCCGCGCGCGATTTCCTGCCACACGCGTTCGGGCACCAGCGCATCGACTTCGCCGTTGTCCACCATCTGCCGCATTAGCGCGTTGGTTTCCGCCGCCACCGCAAACCCGGTGAAGCGCGCAGCGAAACGCGCCACCCGCAGGATGCGTACAGGGTCTTCGGCAAACGCCTCGCTGACATGGCGAAAGGTGCGCGCAGCCAGGTCGCGCTGGCCGCCGTAGGGATCGATCAGGGCGCCGTCGCTGTCCTCGGCAATGGCGTTGATGGTGAGGTCGCGGCGCGACAGGTCTTCCTCTAGCGTGACATCAGGCGAGGCATGAATGGTAAAACCCTTGTAGCCGGCGCCGGACTTGCGCTCGGTACGTGCCAGCGCATATTCGGCGTGGGACTCGGGATGCAGGAAAACCGGGAAGTCCTTGCCGACCGGCTGATAGCCTAGCGCCACCATCTGCTCGGGGCTGGCGCCAACCACTACGTAATCGCGGTCGGCTACCGGCAGGCCCAGTAAACGGTCGCGCACTGCGCCGCCGACGATGTAGATTTTCATGAGAGATGATCCGTGTCCGAACACGAAACCGAGTGATTTAACCAGCCTGAAAAGTAGCGCTCCGCTTGCGACACGATGACTCGCTTATGGCTGCGCGATGGTTTCTGTTCGCGTGATGTCGGCAGTGCCGGAATAGAGGTGGCGCGTATCAAGCTTGCCGTCGCGGTTCGCATCGACTTCAGCGGCAGTGATTTTGCCGAGCCGATAGTGCTCGACCCGAACGGGCCAGCCGCTGGCGGGGTCGATGTACTCAGCCGAGTCCAGCACCCCATGCGTGTAATTGGCCTTGAGATCGGGATAGGCGTCACCATCCGTATCCGCTTCGGCTGATACGACGCTGCCATTTTTAAACAAATAGCGGGTTTCAAACACCCCGTCGAAGTCGTCGTCTGCCTCAGCCGTGTCGGCCTCACCCTGGTGGTCAAAATGAGTGATGTAATCAATCCGGGTATCCAGGTTGCGATCAATCGTGCTTTTCAGAGTCGAACCACTGGGCGCATAGACCCAGCGCTCGTCGAGCACGCCGTCGCGGTTGTAATCCACACCCGAGTCGGTGACCGGAGTGCGGAAATAGGCAAACGCGCCAGTCACGCCAATCGCCACGCCGAGCAGGACGCTCATCCAGCTTTTTGCAGGCGCTTGCGCGCAACCGGATGTGGGCGCTGCCGCTTCGGCCGCCTCGCTGCTTTCCCAGCGCGCGATGGCTGCGCGGGCGCGCTCGACGTCCCCCTCATCCGCCACCAGGCGAACAAAACCCTGAGCGGCCAGTTCGCCTACGGCGCCCTGCAGGTAAGCGCCTTCTACCCGGGTAGCGATGCCTTCCTGCTGCAGGTAGCCCTGCAGCATGTGGGCTTCAACCGCATTCGACGCCTCGTATACGGTTTGCATGAAGCTTAGCGGCGCGCGCCTTCACGGTAGGCGTCGTAACGCGCACGCGGCGAATCGTCGTTGAGGTATTCGGGCGCGATCGCTTCGAGCGCGACCGGCTGGAAGCCAAATACGTCCGGCCAGCCACCCTTGCAAACGTTGTCGACGCACATGGCGTAGTGGTTGTCGCGCGTCATCAGCTTTTTGCCGGGCTTGAACTCCAGCGCCCAGGCCTGCAGGTAGGACGCGAAATTGCCCAGTGGAATCAGGCTGCGCTTCTTGCCGATGATTTCGCCGACGTAGCTCACCAGTTCTTGCAACGAATAGGCTCTGGGGCCGCACAGATCGTAGGACTGGCCGTAGGCCGCAGTGTTGTCGAGGCTGTCGGCAAAGGCGCGGGCGACGTCGTCGACGTGCACCGGTGCAAAGCGCGCACTTGCATTGGCCAGCGGCAGGATAGGGAAGGCTTTAAGCAGGCTGGCGAACATGTTGAGGAAGGAATCGCCGCGACCAAAAATAACCGACGGACGGAAAATCGTCACGTTCAGGCCATAACCGTGAATCAGCTTGGGGCCGTTGAGATACCAGTTTTCGTCTTCGATATGATGGACGCCGGATTCGCGCACCAGGAACTCGGCCACGCCCTTGGAGCGCTGATAGGCCGAACGCGAATTGGGGTTGGCGCCGAGCGCGCTCATGTGCAGCAGACGGTGTACGCCCGCTTCGCCGCAGGCATGGATCACCTTGCGCGTCAGTTCGATATGCGTCTGATGGAAATCACCGCGGCGGGCGCTCGGCAGGTCGACGCGGCCGATGGTGTTCTCATGCAGGATGCCGACCAGATTGATCACGGCATCCATGCCGCGGAAATTTCGGATCAGGTCCTGCTGGTCGTGCACGTCGGCCTCGACCACTTCCACCGTGGGCAGCAGGATCAGCTCCTTGGCCATTTCGCGGCGGTGGCTCAGCACGCGCACCGTAAGGCCGCGGGCAGCGAGCTGGCTGACGAGATGGGAACCGACGAAGCCGGAGCCCCCCAATATGCAAATGCGTTCGATCTTCATGATTATTTAAGGTTATCTGTATATAAGGCGATTCTGATTTTAGCGCGGAACGCCCGCATTGCGCGCTATTCGTCCCCGGCTGGCGCAGCGGCAACCGGGGCCTTGCGCGGCGGCACCACGCCCAGGCGGTCCTTCAGCAAGACCGAGGACTGGCCAAAACGCGCGGCGTAATACATGGCGTTGCTCATCACTTTTTTGACGTAATCGCGCGTCTCGGCAAACGGGATCGATTCGATATAGACAGCGGCCTCCATCGGCTGGCTGGTGCGCCAGCGCTGCGCCCTCCCCGGACCAGCGTTATAGGCCGCGGTGGCGAGCACCGGCGAACCATCGAGGCTGTTCTGCACGTGCTTCAGGTAATACGAGCCGAACTGGATATTGCGCGCAGGATCCTGCATTTCACGGGTATCGAAGCCCTTGATGCCCAGCCGCTGCGCAATCCAGCGCGCGGTGGCGGGCATGATCTGCATCAGCCCGGATGCCCCGACACCAGAGCGGGCAACATTGATGAAGCGGCTTTCCTGCCGCATCAGGCCGAACACCCAGGCTTCATCGATCTGGTTGTCGCGCGCGGCCTGCTGCGCCAGTTCGCGATACGGCGCCAGGAAGCGCAACTCGAAATCGTGCAGTTCGCGGGTGCGCTCTGCGGTGTTGATGGCGCGGTCGTACCACGTCATCTGTCGCGCCAGTTCGGCGGCGGACAGCAGTTCGATGTCGGAAAAATTCCGGATCGCCCAGCCCCATTCCAGCGCGGCCTCGCCACGCATGCCCAATGCATACAAGGCCTGCGCCCGTGCAATGCCAGGATTGCGCGCGATCGCAGCCACGTTCTCTCCGCCGGTTTTGACATTGATCTGCGGCGCCTGCATCACCGGGCCCAGTTCCTCCTGCGCCAGTTGGCCGTAGTAATGATGCTCGCGCGACAGCGCCAGAAAAATCGCATTCGCAGCCAGCCGCTGGCCGTTGACCTGCAGCGCGCGGGCGCGCCAGTAACGCCAGGCGGGCTCCGCCCGGGTCGATTCGCCCATGCTCTCGATCACCCGCTGCACGGTTTTCCAGTCGCCTGCGCGCAATGCCGCGCGCACCCACCATTCACGCTGGAAATCGGTGACGACGACATAGCCTGCCTGCTGATAGCGCTCCAGCGCGCCCGTCTCATGGCGGCGCGCTGCCCAGGTGGCGAGCCGCGCCCACGCCACCTGCTGCTCGGCCTCGCTCAGTTTCGGGGCGATTTTCTGCAAAGCCGATTCGGCTGAACGGGAGCTTTTTTTGGCGGCCTGATCCAGCGCGTAGAGCGCCAGCTCGCGCTCACCGCGCTGGCCGGCATCCAGTTTTCCACCGTTCAACCAGTGCACCGGGTCACGCGCCACCTGGTCAAAACTGCTTGCGGCGGGGCGCTGCGCGGCAGGCAGGGCGCGGGACACGACCTGGGCAACCCGCAGATTGCCGGCATCCAGTGCCAGCCGCATGCGCCGCCACACATCTTCTTCATTGATCAGCCCAGCCTCCAGCAACTGGCTGAACAGCGGATCGCACGCATTGGGCAAGTCGCGCCCGCTGAACCACAGGGACACCGCCTCGCGCGCGTGGCTGCGGTTTCCCTGCGCCCACTCGGCACGATAGGCATAGCATTGATGACCGGTATCGGGTTTTTCCAGGCGTGGATACTCCGCCAGGTATTGCGCCCAGGCCGCCCGCGCGCCCAGCGACTTGAGCCAGTCGGCACGGACGGATTCGGCCACGCGGCTGCCCGGATAGCGCGCCAGAAAATCAGCGATGCGGGCCTCATCGCTGCGGCCTGACAGCATCAAGCGCCAATATTCGACATACGGCGCCAGCACATGATCGGCCGGCACCTCCGCTGCGGCACGATCTAGACTGGCCACCTGCCGCGCGCCATAAGCGGCACGGGCGCGCTCGACCGCTGTATCGCCCGCGTCGGCCCATGCGGGCAGCGCCATCAGAAAACTCAGGAGAAAACCGGTAATCAATTCACGCATGAGTCGAGGTTAACACGCAGCCCCGCGCCCTTGCATGGCACGACCTTGCCAGACAAAGGGACAAAGCGGCCCGGAGTTTCACCGCCCGAACCCGGCGTGCGCGACCCCTACTGGCTTCCTGCCCCTTGGCGCCCCGCTGAAAAAAGCGGCGATGGAATCGCATACTCCGCGATCGAAAAGTGCACTATTTTGCTTGCGGCCACCCTGCCCACTTCCCGATGCCCCCATGAATCCGCACGCTGTCACGACCGAATACACGGCGCAGACCATACGCCTGAGCGATTGCCCGTCCCAGCAAAACCTGCCGGCCGATTTGCAGGACCGCCAGACCCGCACCCTCCAGTAGGTTCAGGTTCCACCCGATGCCTTGCTGTTTGGCGCTGCTGATGTCCACTCCGGAAGGCTATCTGGCCATCACCCACGAAAACTGGCTGCACAGATCGGTGCCAGCCGCGAAGCGGTGAGCCGGGCGCTGAAAAAACTGGAAGATGCAGGCTGCTTCACACTGACGTGCGGATGCATCGAAACGGCCGGCCGCGCCCGGCTGCAGGCAGAGGCCTGAGCCGGTTTGGTGGCGAACGTCACAGACCAGACGGCAATCGCGCCCTAAGTGGGGTCACCTCATTGAGGCCATCCCCTTGTTTCAGGAGCACACCATGTCATGCAATGTTGGCAGTACCGACGCACGATCCGGATTCTGGCCGGCCTCGCCCTCATCGCCTAGGCGCTGACGGGCGGCCCGGCCCGGCGTGGGTCGGCATTCCCCCCTCGCCACCGGCCTGTTCAAACTCTACCCGGCCTACACCCTGTTCGGCTTGAACACCTGCGGTATCAAGAAGTAAATCACGCCAGAAACAGCTTGTAGGCCGGATTGCCGGACTCGTCCCAGTAGCGGTAGCCCAGCCCATCCAGAAATTTCTGGAAGCTGGGCTTTTCCTTGTTCGGCACCTGGATGCCCACCAGCACGCGGCCATAGTCCGCGCCATGGTTGCGGTAATGAAACAGGCTGATGTTCCAGCCCTGGCTCATGCTTTCGAGAAAGCGCATCAGGGCGCCCGGGCGCTCGGGGAATTCGAAGCGGTACAGCACCTCGTTGACCGCGTCGGGGGCGCGTCCGCCCACCAGATGGCGGATGTGCAGCTTGGCCATTTCGTTGTCGGACAGATCAAGCGCGTCGATACCGTGGCGCTTGAGCAGTTCGACCACCCGCTTGCCCTCGCCCGCACCCGGCACCGACAGACCGACAAACACGCGCGCGGTTTTGGGATCGGAAAAGCGATAGTTGAATTCGGTGATGTTGCGCGCACCCAGCAGATCGCAGAACGTCTTGAAGCTGCCCGGCGTTTCGGGAATGGTCACCGCCAGCACCGCTTCGCGCTTTTCGCCGAGCTCGGCACGTTCGGCGATGTAACGCAGGCGATCGAAGTTCATGTTCGCGCCGGACGCCACCGCGACCAGCGTTTTGCCCTTGAGCTTGCCGCT
>NCHD01000070.1 GCA_002257045.1 Hydrogenophilales bacterium 16-61-112
CGATCCAGCGCTTCAAGCACCGTCAGCAGGCTTTGCATGTCGCGCGCGGCACGGGTCAGAAGATAATCCGCCACCTGCGGATCAAGCTGAAAACCCAGACTTTCCGCATGCTGTCGGAGCGCGGTCTGTTTTTCGGCATCGTTCAACGGCTGCATCTGAAACACCAGCCCCCAGCCAAACCGGGTCTTCAGCTCGGGCATCAAGGGCAACTCGGCTGGCGCCACGCTGCCGGCCGCCAGCCACAGCCCGGCACGTTCGCGCACCTGGTTGTACGCGGCAAATCCCGCCAGTTGCCGGGCCTCGTTCCAGCTTTCCACCGCGTCTGCAACGACGATTGCGCCCGCTTCCACCCCGCCCCACTGCACACGGAGTCCGCGTGTTTCGCACGCCGCCGCCCAGGCTGCCAGCAGGTAGCTCTTGCCGCTCCCCGGCGCGCCCCAGACGTAGACCATGCGCTCTGCCGCCGTGCCGTCGAGCATGGCGTGCAGTTGCGCCATCAGTTCGACATTGCGCCCCGCGACAAAGCGGGCGAGGTCGGGGCGAGCGTGCGGGCGGATATCGAGCAGGAGTTGTCGCATGGGGCCGAGAGGATAAGCGATCCAAACCCCTTCGCGCCACAGCCCGGCTACATCAGGGCATCGAACAGGCGGGCGACGTTTTGCAGCAGGCGTTTAGCCGCCGGGCGCCGGGCCCAGGCGGCAGGATCAACGATATTGGATTGAGCCAGATAGCCCTGCTCGATCACCCACAGCTCGGCGGCCACCACCGGATCATAGATCAGCACGGTGACCTCCTCGTTGAGTTCGAACGAACGCCGATCGAGGTTGGATGAGCCGATCAGCGCCACGTTTTCGTCCACGCTCATCAGCTTGGCGTGCAGGAAATTGCCGTGATACCCATGAACCTTCACCCCGGCTTCCAGCAGCGTGTCGTAATAGGATTCCTGGGCAAGCTGAACGAATGGCCGGTTGGATGCCTGGTCAACGATCAGGTGCACCGCCACGCCACGCCGCGCCGCGTTGCACATGGCACTGACGAATTGCGGCGAGGGAATGAAATAGGGCGTGGTCAGCACAATTCGTGACAGGGCGGCATACATCAGCCCCACCATCACGTTTTCAGTAGTGTCGGTCCGAAACCCCGGCCCGCTTGGCAGCACCTGGGCGTAGGCGGGTCGATGCTCCACCGCGAATGCCGCATCGACCGTCTCCATTTCGAGTGGCAGATTGCCGGTTTCCAGATAGCGGTCGCCGAGCAGAACCGCATGCAGCTGACGCACCACTGCACCTTCGGCACGCACCAGCATTTCCTCATTGATGCGCCCTTTGTTGGCAGTCGGGCTGACGATGTTCTGCGAACCGAAGAACGCCACCGTGCCGTCGATCACCGTGATCTTGCGGTGATTGCGCAAGTCCGGCCGCATGCGTTCGCGTTTGAACAGGCGAAACGGCAGAAGCGCGATCACCTCGGCCCCTGCTGCGCGCAGCGCCGGGGCGTACGCCCTCAGGCCCTTGCGTGCACCGATCGCATCCATCAGCACGCGCACCGCCACGCCACGCTGCCGCGCGCGCAACAGCGCTTCGCTCACCCGGCGCCCCACGGCATCGTCGGCATAGATGTAAACCATCAGATGAACATACTGATTGGCGCCGTCGATGCCTGCAATCAGGCAGTCGAGCGCGCGCGGGGAGTCATGAATGAGCTCGAAGCGGTTGCCGCCGACCACGGGGAAATCCGACAACGCCCGGGTCAGATCCAGCGCAGGCCATAACTGTGCGGGCGCGGTCTGACGAAAACCGGCCACCGGTGCATGACGATAGACCCGGCCAATGGCCTCTCGCACCCGCGACTGCCGGGACAGTCGCCACCGCGGCAGATACGCGCGGCCAAACATGGTATAGAGAAGCAGCCCCAGCCAGGGCAAAAAGAAAATCAGCAGCAGCCAGCCGCGTGCCGCCGCCGCATCGCGCCGATAAGGCACATAAAACAGCATCGCCAGACGAATCGCCCACTCGCTCGCGCCATAGAGTTCGCCCCAGGTAATCGCCATCGCTATTCACTTGCTTGTTTGCGGGTGTCACCGGATTCTAGCGTGTGGACGCAAGCCACCGGTTTGCGCGGCTATACTTTCGGTTTTTGATACGCCGTTCCGAAAATTTGTCGATGACTGCCCCTTTTCCCCTGCCTGTCCGACCCGTCATCCAGCCGCCGCCCATGGTGGAAGAAGTGCTCGGCGACGATGAGCGCGCATCGCTCAAATCCCGCATCAAGGCGCTGATGAAACAGCAGGATGCGGTGCTGGTAGCGCATTACTACACCTCGGCCGACCTGCAGGATCTGGCGGAGGAAACCGGCGGCTGCGTGTCGGACTCGCCTGCCCGGCCGACGAATTCGCAGCCTTTTGCGACGCCCACCCGGATCGGCTGTCGGTGGTCTACGCCAACACCAGCGCGGCGGTGAAGGCGCGCGCCGACTGGGTCGTCACCTCCGGCATCGCGGTCAAGATCGTCAAATACCTGCATCAACAAGGCCACAAGCTGCTGTGGGCGCCGGATCGCCATCTCGGCGACTACGTGCAGCGCGTCACGGGCGCCGACATGCTACTGTGGCAAGGCTCGTGCGTGGTGCACGAAGCCCCACCGACAACGGCATCTTCCACAAGATGCGCGCCGCCGCTCCCGGAAAAATCCTGATCGAAGCGCCGACCGCGGGCGTTGGCGCGACCTGCCAGTCGTGCGCGCACTGCCCGTGGATGGCGATGAACGGCCTGCGCAACCTGGCCAGCGTGCTGGAATCGGCTGCAGCAGGCCAGCCCGTCGCAAACGAAATCCATATCGAAGAAGGCATCCGCGCCAAGGCCCTGCTGTCGATCCAGCGCATGCTGGACTTTGCCGCCGCCAAAAAATCCGGCCGCATCCAACTCGGGGACTGAATCATGGCTGGAGCCAGCTTGCTTGCACTGCTCGACGACATTGCCACCATCCTCGACGATGTGTCGGTGATGACCCAGGTCGCCGCCAAGAAAACCGCCGGCGTGCTGGGCGACGACCTTGCGCTCAACGCCCAGCAGGTTTCGGGCGTCAAAGCCGAGCGCGAACTGCCGGTGGTATGGGCGGTCGCCAAGGGCTCGTTCATCAACAAGGCGATTCTGGTGCCGGCCGCGCTCGCAATCAGCGCATTTGCGCCATGGCTGGTGACGCCCCTGCTGATGCTGGGCGGCGCGTTTCTGTGCTTCGAAGGCTTCGAGAAGCTGGCGCACAAGTATCTGCACAGCGCGACCGAGGACAACGCCCACCACGCCGAGCTGACCCATGCGCTGGAAGACCCGATGGTGGATCTGGTCGCACTGGAAAAGGACAAGATCAAGGGCGCCATCCGCACCGACTTCATCCTCTCTGCCGAAATCATCGTCATCACCCTCGGCACCGTGGCCGCCGCCTCGTTCGGCAAACAGGTCGCGGTGCTGGCGCTGGCTTGTATCTCAGCCAGCGCGCCAGTTCGACCGCGCGTGCACTCGGCCACATCCTCCTCGCCGCTGCGCCCAAGCTGATGAAACTGCTGACCATTCTGGGCACCGCCGCCATGTTCCTGGTCGGCGGCGGCATCCTGGTTCACGGGGTGCCGGCCACTCACCCTGTCGTCGAAGCGGCCACCCAGGCCGCAGCGGCCGTGCCGGGCATCGGCGGCATGCTGCGTACACTCACGCCGCTGCTGATAGATGGTTTGGCAGGGGTTGTTGCGGGTGCGCTGGTGCTAACGGGTGTTCGCTTAAGCCAGCGCCTGCTCCGCAATTAAATTCATACCCGCGGATCTGGCTGCCTGAAACGAGAGCTTGAGTCGCCGCTGCTCCCCATTTCAGCGCGCCGACACGCAGAGTGTCCACTCTTCGGCCGCCCGGATTCATGGCAGGGCCCCGGACTCGATCGGATAAGCGCTTTAAGAATCAATCAGTAAGCGCATGCTGTAATACAACGTAACAGTTTGAAACACTTTGCAAGCTTGTCGCCCTCATGTGGCTGCTATGGTTTATTCGTTCGGGGCCACTACACAAACCGACCACATAACCATAACTACTTGAGGTACTCGACATGAATCGTACTAAAAACAGAAAAGCTATTCTCCGTGCAGTGGCAGGTATGGCATGTTGCGTGATCGGGCAGACGTTTGCGGCAACCCCTGCTGATGTGAAACTGACTTTTATCGAACTGAGCGACTTGCACGCCAATCTGGTGAGTCATAAAGACCCGGTTCAAAAAACGGATGGCACCACCACCGTCGCCATGCGTGGCGGCATGGCGCGCATGAAGACCCTGATTCAGGGTGTCAAGCAATCCAACCCCAACACCATTGTCATGAATATCGGCGACACCTTCCATGGTGGTGTCGAAGCCTTTTATACGCTCGGCAATGCCGTGGCCGATCCGCTAAACGCCCTCGGGATTGATGTCGGCGTAGCCGGCAACTGGGATTACTATTTCACCCCCGCCATCACGCGCTTGCGTTACGGCCGCATCACTGCCGTGGAACAAGACAGGATTGAAAAATCGATCCCCGCTTTTGCCGAGTTTTTCCCCATCAAACGCCCGAACTTCCCCAACCTGGGCGCCAACGTCAAAGACATCACCGATATCGTGATGCCAAGTGATTTCTTTGCGCCCACCCACATGCTTACTTACAAAGGCGTGAAAGTTGGCTTTATCGGCTTCACCTCGGATATTGTCGAGCAAATGCATCCTCTGCTGGCTGAAGGCATGGATTTTGCCTATGGTATCGAAGAGCACAAGAACCTGATCATCCAGCACGCCCGCGATTTGCGTAAGCAAGGCGCAGACATAGTCGTACTGATGAGCGAGTTGGGTATCCACAAAGACATCGCCTTGTCGAAGGCGCTGGCTGCCATGCGTGCCAACGGCACACTTGAAGCCGGCCTGCTGGACATGGTTTTCTCTGCCCACACCCACGAACTCACCCGCACCATGGTCACCACGGCCGAAGATGGCAGCACGCTTTATGCGCCGGTTGTTGAATCCGGTGCCGATAGCAACATAGGGCGGCTGGATGTGACCATGAAATACAAGGACTCAACGACTACCCGCCAACGTCTACGCGTAACCACAGAACAAAACTGGACGGTTGCCAACAAACAGTGGCAGATCCTGGCTGTGGACGAGTCGGTTGCGGAAGACCCCACACTGAAGACGCTGATTAATACGGCGCGTAAGTCGTTCCTGAAACCCACCGACGGCAGCGCCTTTAAAACGCTCCACGCACTGCCGTTCCTGTTCCAGACTCTGAAGGAGCCGATTGACACCGTGATCGGCCACATCGATGCCGGCAGTATCGCGCACCAGAATGACATGATGTCCGGCGTCGTCAACCGCAAAAACTCGGGTGACAGCACGTTCAACGATGCCTTCACGCATATGTTGCTGGATGTGAGCAACAGTCCCACGAACAACATTCCGCATGCGAAAGTAGCGCTTTCACCGGGGTTCCGGATGGGTGCCACGCTACCTGAAGCGGGATTTCTGATGGAAAACAACGCGATCGCTACTGGCAACATTACTCTGGAAGACGCCTATCGCTTCTTCCCGATGTACTACGGTGCAGCAACGGCGCAAATTACAGGTGCTGATCTGAAACGCCGGGTTGAGGACTCTTTGATGCACACCTACTCGTCGGACGCATTCAACCATGGTGGTGGCTGGGCCACAGGGTTTGCTGGCATCAAGCAAACCCTGAACCTGGGCAACGGCGATCCGCATGCGATGTATGTGCCCGGTAGCACACCCGATACTTTTAATACAGATCAGCTTAGCCGCGTATTGGCGCTGCATTACGAATCGGGCGAGGAAGTGCAGGATAACGAGGTGCTAACCGTGATTGGTTGCAGCCGTTTGCCCATTGACTACAAAGGCACCATCTGCGGTCAGCCGGGTTATACCAACGTGCAGAGAGTGATCGAGCAAGTGGATGGCACGCTGACGGTGGGAGAGATCAACACGACGGTCATAGCCATTGGCCCACGGCCTGCGACCATGATCGATGTGTTCGTCAACAACCTGAAAGCGGGCTACAAGCTGAAAACCTCGGGTGTCGCAGTGCAAGACCTGAGCAACTTCCCGATGTTCCCGGAAACCCCGTATATGCAGCCCCTGGAAGGCACGGGTGGCTACATCCAGACGGCTCCCTCAGAAGATCCGTGTGGTTACTTCAAATGGAAATGCCTGCCGGGTCAACCGCTGTAATCCCGGCTGCGGTGCATCACCTCATCGGTCTGGGTTGATGGGTTGATTAAATGACTCCTCATGGAGTCGCGGTGCAAACCGCGACTCCTTTTTTGTGTGAGTCCGAATCCAAATCAAACATGGCGACACCCTGACACCTACACCCGATCCAGTATTTGCACTGCCAAATCGGCAAATTCAGGGTCAGCAGCACAGATCATGAGTGATACATTTCAGGTATGGAACCCATACACATTCTAGTCGTAGACGACGATCAGGAACTGGTCGACATGGTCTGCCGCTACCTCGCCGAAAACGGCCTGACTGCCCATGCGGCTGCCGATGGCGCCGCCATGGACGCCTGGCTGGCCAACAATCAAGCAGATCTCATCGTGCTGGATGTGATGCTCCCCGGGGAGGATGGCCTGTCTATCGTCAAACGGCTCAAATCCAGTCTCAGCGTTCCGGTCTTGATGCTTTCTGCGCGCAGCTCGGATATCGACCGCATCCTGGGGCTGGAAATGGGCGCAGACGACTACCTCACCAAGCCATTCCACCCGCGCGAATTGCTGGCACGCATTCACGCCAGGCTCCGCAAACCGGCAGAAACCCGCGCCGGTGACACGCTTGAGGCAGGGCCGTTTCGGCTTGACCTGGTTCGCCGCGATGCCTTCAAGCATGGGCAATCGCTCGCGCTGTCAACGGCCGACTTTTCCTTGCTGTGCCTGCTGATGCGGCACAGCCACCGCATTCTTGACCGCAATCAGCTGGTCGATCTCGCATCCGACATGGAACGCATGCCATTTGACCGATCCATTGATGTTCGCGTCGCCCGGTTGCGTCGCAAGATCGAGGACGAACCCAGCCAGCCGCGCTACATCCGAACCGTACGCGGTACAGGCTATCTCTTTATCCCTGATGGCGGCGATTTGCCGTGAAGCCGTCGTTTAACAGCTTTTATTACCGTACCGCCGCAGCATTATTTCTGGGCATCCTTGCCAGTGCGGTTTTGCTGCTTGGTACCGGCTGGTTATTGGTGGGTAAACCGATGGTGCTGCACTCGACCCTGGGTTTTGCCCAACAGATCCAGAAGGCCGCCAATAGCTATCATCTTGTGCCTGAACCCGATCGCAACCCATTTCGGGAGCGCCTGTTCCAGGATCACGCAATCACGCTGGAACCCGCACCGGATGCGGTGCTAGTGGGTAAGCGTTCGCGATTACCTTATTTTATCCACCTTGAGGAAGCGCTTTCCCGGCTCGCCGGAAAGCCCGTTCACCTCTTACGCCAAGGTGAAATTTATTCATTCGACTTCCCCGCTCGCAACGGCACCCTACGCTTCCATTTCAGCTCAAGCAGACTGGGATCCGAACCGATACTGGCTCTTTTCACCATGGTGGCGCTTGCGCTGTTGTCTAGCCTGCTATCGGCGATGCTCATCGCAAAATACACCGCACGCCCCATCGAGGCGATCGCGCATCACACCGAAACCCACGACCATTGCGACTTACCTGCCCCCTTTCCTGAAAAAGGGCCCCAAGAGCTACGCGACATCGTTCGCAATTTCAACCACCTCACCGCGCAAAACCGTGAGTTACTCAACAACAGCGCCATCATGCTCGCGGGTATCTCGCATGACCTGCGTGCGCCGATCACTCGGGCGCGCATGGCGCTGGAACTCGCACGCGCCAACATGGACGAAAGCCTGGCGCTGCGTATTGAGCGCGCATTGATCCAGATGGAAACATTGATCGCACAATATCTTGACTTCACCGGGGGCAGCATCAAGGAGGGCTCATCGCCGTTGAATATTCCCTCACTTTTAAAGGAAATACTGCAAACCTACAAACATTCAGAGATTCACCTCGACGTCTGCCAGGACATTGTCGACCTGCCCTCCCGCGCCTTCATCCGTTGTGCACAAAATCTGCTGGATAACGCCGTCAAGCATGGAGCAGGCGCGCTGATCAACGTCAGTTTCCTGAAGACGGCTTCAACCTGGACACTCGAAATTGCCGACCACGGCCCCGGCATACCGGATAGCCAGCTCGAGCATGTGTTTCAGCCTTTCCTTCGGCTCGATAACGCGCGTACCCAAACGGGCAGCGGACTCGGGCTCTCGATCGTTCAGGAAATATGCCGGGTCCAGGGATGGTTTGTAACGCTTGTGCCACGCCCGGGCGGCGGGCTGGTTGCCCGGCTGAGCTTGCCGATCGCCGCACAAAATTAGCCGTGCCCGGCGTTTATGATCCAGACAGTTGCTTGATCTGTTTATTGTGCAGCCGCGACAACACTCCTTGCGAAACAAGCCCCCCGATCAGCGCCAACAACATGTCCCACTGCGTATCCCACACGTCACCCTGAGTCGCGAGAAACGCATCGGCGTCTCCCCCCATCAGAAGCGCCGCACCCCATTCGGTGAATTCATAGCAGGCAGAAAACGCCAGCACCACGCAGGTGGTAAGAAAAAACAGCCAGCCGCCGGATTTGAGCGGGGTCTGCCGCAGCAGGATTTCCCGCGTCAGCATCGCCGGAATGAAGCCCTGCGCCAGATGCCCCAGGCGGTCGTAGTGGTTGCGCGCCAGATCAAACGCGTCCTGCACCCATAAACCCACCGGCACCCGCGCATAGGTATAATGCCCGCCCAGCATCAGAATCAGGCCATGAACAAACAACAGGCGATAGACCAGGGGTGTCAGCGGGAAACGGCGACGAGTTGCAAGCAGCAGCGGCAACCCCAGCATCACCGGCAGCGTTTCCATCCCCCAGGTCAGGCGGTCGTAAGGCGCAATGCCGGATGCTGTGAGCGCCATCAGCGTCAGCGCGACCAGCAGCGAATTTTCAGGGTACTGGATACGGTTCACAGCCTGCCCTCACTCGGCGAATCAATCAAACACCCTTGCGCAATCCCGCAGCGGTACAGCGAAGCCACATCGTAAGTAGCGACGATGCTTGCTTTCCCTGAGCGCCAGAGGGTTTTTGCACGATTGTAGCGGCTCACGACTTGCGCTCATATCCCGTAAAATACCGGCTTTGAAGCAGATCGATCCGGCCTCGCCTGTGCGCTGCCGGACACAGCCCAGCATGACCGCACGCCTGCGCGAAATCCCCTACAACTACACCTCGTTTTCCGATCGCGAAATTGTGATTCGCCTGCTCGGCGCGGATGCCTGGAGCACGCTCAATACGCTGCGCGCCGAGCGCAAGACCGGCCGCTCGGCGCGCATGCTGTTCGAGGTGCTGGGCGACATCTGGGTGGTGCGGCGCAATCCCTATCTGGAAGACGACCTGCTGGCCAACCCCAAGCGGCGGCAGATGCTGATAGAGGCTTTGCGCCATCGCCTGCACGAAATCGAGGCCCGCCGCCAAGGCAGCGATCCCGTTGTCGCCTCCGGCGACTTACGGAATCGGCGTCCTCCTGGCGAGGGCAACCCGCTGGTCGGCCAGCTGCTGGATGCAGCCGGGCGCGCGGTGCGCGAATTCGAGGCCTGGTTTGCCGACACCGCCGACCTGCGCACGCGCATCCAGCGCCGTCTGGCCGGCGTCACCCGCAAGGACAACATCAGCTTCGACGGGCTGGCGCGCGTGTCACACGTGACCGATGCGACCGACTGGCGCGTCGAGTATCCCTTCGTGGTACTAACCCCCGACACCGAAGCCGAAATGGCCGCACTGGTGGCGGGGCTGGTCGAGCTCGGCCTGACCATCATCCCGCGCGGCGGCGGCACCGGCTATACCGGCGGCGCGATTCCGCTGACCGATCGCGCGGCCGTCATCAACACCGAAAAACTCGAAGCCATGAGCGCGGTGGAAATGCTGCACCTGCCCGGTTGCGAGTTCGAAGTGGCCACCATCCACTGCGGCGCAGGCGTGGTCACCAAGCGGGTGATGGAAGCGGCCGACGCCGCCGGGCGTGTGTTCGCGGTCGACCCGACCTCGGCCGACGCCTCGACCATCGGCGGCAACGTGTCGATGAACGCAGGCGGCAAGAAGGCGGTGCTGTGGGGCACCGCACTCGACAATCTGGTGTCGTGGAAAATGGTGACGCCGGACGCCGACTGGATCGAAGTCAGCCGCCTCGACCACAACCTCGGCAAGATCCACGACGCGGTCTCGGCCACCTTCGAAATCCGCCGCTTTGCGGCAGATGGAAAAACACCCAAGGGGTCGCCGGAAATCCTCATCATCCCCGGCAGCCGCTTCCGCAAAACCGGGCTAGGCAAGGATGTCACCGATAAATTTCTCTCCGGGCTGCCCGGTATCCAGAAGGAAGGCTGCGACGGCCTGATAACGTCTGCGCGTTTCATCCTGCACCGGTTGCCTGCATACGGCCGCACCGTGTGCCTGGAGTTTTTCGGCAGCGCGCGCGAAGCCACGCCAGCGATTGTCGAAATCAAGGATTACTGCGACGCGCATCCCGACATCCTGCTCGCCGGGCTGGAGCATCTCGACGCGCGCTACGTCAAGGCTGTCGGCTACGCCACCAAGGCGCCGCGCACCACGCGCCCGAACATGGTGCTGCTGATCGACGTGGTGTCGGACAACGAAATCGCAGTCGGCGCAGCCGCTTCGAAAATCGTCCAGCTGGCCAACGCGCGCGGCGGCGAAGGCTTCATCGCCGTGTCGGCCGACACGCGCAAAAAGTTCTGGCTCGACCGCGCCCGCACCGCCGCCATCGCGGCGCACACCAATGCCTTCAAAATCAACGAGGACGTGGTGATTCCGCTGCCGCGCCTGGGCGACTACACCGACGGCATCGAACACATCAACATCGAGCTGTCGATCAGCAACAAGCTGAAGCTGCTCGACGCGCTGGCCGGCTTCTTCGCCGGCCCGCTGCCCTTGCTGGAAGACGAAGACACCATCGCCGACCCGGAAAAGGTCGCAGAAAAACAGGCGCAGGCACAGGCGCTGATCGCCGCCGTCCAATCACGCTGGGCCAACTACCTGGGCAATCTGGACGCCCCCGCCGACCCCCTCACCCCTTCCGCCGACCGCCTGCACAAGGAGGTGCTGAAAAGCCGCGTCTTCGTCGCCCTGCACATGCACGCCGGCGACGGCAACGTGCACACCAACATCCCGGTGAACTCCGACGACTACGCCATGCTTGCCGCCGCCAATGCTGCCGTGGCACGCATCATGGCACTGGCAACGGATCTGGGTGGGGTCATTTCAGGCGAGCACGGCATCGGCCTGACCAAGCTGGAGTTCCTCGACGACGCCGCTATCGCGATCTTTGCCGATTACAAAAACAAGGTCGACCCACAAGGCCGCTTCAACAAGGGCAAGCTTTTGCACGGCGCCGATCTGCGCAACGCCTATACGCCGTCGTTCGGCCTGCTCGAAGCCGAGTCGATCATCCTCGAAGCGTCCGAGACCAAGGCCATCGCCGATTCGATCAAGGACTGCCTGCGCTGCGGCAAGTGCAAGCCGGTGTGCAACACCCACATTCCGCGCGCCAATCTTTTGTATAGCCCGCGCAACAAGATCCTCGCCACCTCGCTGCTGATCGAGGCTTTCCTCTACGAGGAGCAAACGCGGCGCGGAGTATCGATCAAGCACTTCGACGAGTTCAGTGACGTGGCCGACCATTGCACGGTGTGCCACAAGTGCAAGAACCCCTGCCCGGTCGACATCGATTTCGGCGACGTCTCGATCGCCATGCGCAACCTGCTGCGCAAACAGGGCAAGAAGAAATTCAATCCCGGCACCTGGGCGTCGATGAGCTTCCTCAACGCAACCGATCCCACCACCATCAAGGCGATCAGAAAACCGCTGATCGAATGGGGCTACGCAGGCCAGCGTCTGGGACACCAACTGTTCAAACGCATGGGGCTGATCCAGGCGCAAACCAAAAACCCGCCTGCCTCGCTCGGCAAACCCAAGCTGGTGGCGCAGGTGATCCACCTGGTCAACAAGCCGATGCCGGGCGGGCTGCCGAAAAAAACCTCGCGCGCGCTGCTGGGCCTTGAAGACCCAACCATCGTGCCGGTGCTGCGCAATCCGGCCAAGCTGTCGGACGATGCCGACGCGGTGTTCTACTTCCCCGGCTGCGGCTCGGAGCGGCTGTTCTCGCAGGTCGGACTCGCCACCCAGGCGATGCTGTTCGAGCTCGGCGCGCAGACCGTGCTGCCGCCCGGCTACCTGTGCTGCGGCTATCCACAGACCGCGGGCGGCCAGGCCGACAAGGGCGAAGCGATTACCGCGGCCAACCGCGTGCTGTTCCACCGCGTCGCCAACACGCTGAACTACCTCGACATCAAGACCGTGCTGGTGTCGTGCGGCACCTGTATGGACCAGTTGCTGAAATACGAGTTCGAGAAGATCTTCCCCGGCTGCCGCCTGCTCGACATCCATGAATACCTGATGGAAAAGGGCATCAAACTTGACGGCGTCGCGGGGGAGAAATACCTCTATCACGACCCCTGCCACACGCCGATGAAGACGCACGCGCCGATGAAAGTCGCCAACGCCCTGCTCGGCGGCGGCGTGACTTTATCCGACCGCTGCTGCGGCGAATCCGGCACGCTGGCCGTCACCCGCCCGGACATCTCCACCCAGATCCGCTTCCGCAAGGAAGAGGAAATCCGCGCTGGCGTCGCCGCGCTGGGCGCAGGCAAGCAGCCTGTGAAAATCCTCACCTCCTGCCCGTCGTGCGTGCAGGGGCTGGCGCGTTACAGCGACGACACCGGCACCACCACTGATTACATCGTGATCGAACTGGCAAAAAAACTACTGGGTGAAAACTGGCTTGCCGACTACATCAGCAAGGTCTCCACGGGTGGAATCGAACGCGTGCTGCTGTAAGACATGCCCACCCCGGAACCGAACGCCATCACGTCTGCCAATGGCGCTCCCGACCCTGACGGCGCGTTCATGGAACAGGCACTGTCGCGCATGCAGGAGGCGCAGCCCGCCAATATCGATCTGCTGGCTCGGCTCTGGTTTCACCTGCGCCCGCACGCCAATCAACCGGTCGCGGTCGCGCACGCCAGACTCGACACCCTGGTCGCCTTGCTGCGCAATCATCCTGCGTATGCCGCCGCCTTGCGCGAACATCTGGCGGCCCTGTTTGCCGCCAAAAAATCCATCCGCCTGCTGACCGAAGCGGGCTTGCTGCCCTACCGTTCGTTTGCTTCCGAACTCAAGCGCCGCGTCGGCTACAAAGTGCTGCCGCCGGAACACGATCCCAGCCACTTGCGCGACTGGCTCGACACGCTGATCACCCCGCGTGACCGCGAATGGATCGTCGAATCCGACCCCGCCGTCTGGCATCAACTGTGCGAACGGCTGCAGGTTCGTCCCTTGTTCCGCCGCGACCCGCCGGGCGTGCTGGCCAATGCGATCCGCTCGCTCGCCCACCGCATCGCGGCAGGCGGGCTCGACCCCGAACTGCTGCGGATCGACCCCGTGCTGGAAGAGTACGACTCGCCGTTTCTCGCCCTGCATCATGAAGTGGATAGCTGGCTGCGCGGCCAGGTCGACGACACCCGGCAAATCGATGTCCTGCTCGAACAATGCGAAGCGGCGCTCGAGCGCGTGAACCGCCGCAAGCATGAAGTCGGCACCAGCATCGAGCTCACCCTGCTATCGAATCGGCTGCTGCAGCAGATGCGGCGCATGCGCACGCTGATCGGCCTGATCGACGGCCCGCCCCTGCCGCAAGCGGGCGCTGATCCGCTGACCGAAGCGCCCTACGCAGCGCTGGTCAGGCTGTTCATCGAACTGGTCGAAGCCAGCGCGGAACGCTATCGCATCAGCAGCCTGATCCGCGACACCGCAGGCCGCCTGGCGCGCCAGATCAGCCTGTTTGCCAGCCAGACCGGCGAGCATTACGTGGCCGACACCCGCTCGGCCCTCGCCAGAATGTTCTGGTCGGCCAGCGGCGCGGGC
>NCHD01000071.1 GCA_002257045.1 Hydrogenophilales bacterium 16-61-112
GCGCTCGACAACATGACCAGCCTGCAGCGCGAGGAAAACGAATCGGCGCTGGCGCAGACCTATGCGGCCTATCAGGACACCCGCAAGCTGATGCTGGTGTTGGGCATTCTGGCCACGCTGCTGGCCACGATGGTCGCCGTGCTGGTCGGCCGTCACCTGCTGAAGCAGACCCGGCAACTGGAAACCGAACGCCTCAAATACCAGACCCTGTTCGAAACCAACTCCGACGCCGTCGTCATTCTCAACGACAAGTCCTTTACCGACTGCAACCCAGCCACGCTCGCCCTGTTCGGGATGAATTCGGTAGAGGAGTTTTTACGCATGCCGATCCAGCAGCTTGGTACCACGATGCAGGCCCATGGCGCCACGGCAAAAGACCATGCCATGCGCTATATCGCGCTGGCGCGCAAACAGGGGCATGCGGTGATGGACTGGCAGGGCCGGCGCCAGGACGGCTCGGTGTTCTCTGCCGAAATCGCCCTGCACGCGATGCAGCTGGAAGGCCAGCCGGTGATTCAGGCCATCATGCGCGATGTGTCGGAACGCCGTGCCGCCGAGGCGGCCAAGGAAGCCGCGCGCGAGGCCGCGCTGAAAATCGCGCAATCCAAATCCGAATTCGTCGCCAACGTCAGTCACGAAATCCGCACCCCGATGCACGGCATTCTGGGCGTGAGCAGCCTGCTGCTGAAAACGCCGCTCAACGGCCAGCAACGCGAATACACCGCGACCCTGAAAAGCTCGGCCGAAAGCCTGCTCACCATCATCAACGACATTCTCGACTTCTCCAAAATCGAGGCCGGCAAGCTGGAAATCGAGCAGATTGCGTTCTCGCCGGTGGTACTGGCACAGGGTGTGGTCGCCCTGTTTCAGGCGCGCGCGCTGGAAAAAAATCTGCACTTGAAGCTCATACTTCCCAAAGACACCCCAACGGCCCTGCTCGGCGACCCTACGCGCATCCGCCAGATCTTGCTCAACCTGGTCGACAACGCAATCAAGTTCACCCATCACGGCGAAATCGAACTTGCGGTCAGGTTCGACGCAGAAGGCGACGCTGTGCGCAGCCAGTTCAGCGTGCGCGATCACGGCATCGGCATGAGCAGCGAAACCCAGGAGCGCCTGTTCCAGGCTTTTTCGCAGGCCGATTCCTCGACCACGCGACGGTTCGGCGGCACTGGACTCGGGCTTGCGGTGAGCAGCCAGCTGGCCGGCTTGATGGCGGGCGAACTCAGCGTCGACAGCACGCCCGAGCAAGGCAGTTGCTTTACCCTGACGCTCACCCTTCCCGCCACCTCGCTGCCGCTGGTCGAACTGCCGACACCTACGCTGATCAAGTTGCAGGGTCGCATCCTGGTTGCGGAGGACCACCCGGTCAACCAGAAGGTTCTGGCGCACCAGCTCGACGAAATGGGCTTGCAGCACGTCATCGCCGCCAGTGGCACCCAGGTGCTCGAACGCCTGGCGAACGAAGCCTTCGACCTGGTGCTGATGGATTGGCAAATGCCGGAAATGGATGGTCTGGAGGCGACCCGGCGGATACGTCAGCTGCCGGGCGACAACCGCCTGCTGCCCATCGTCGCGCTCACCGCCAATGCCAACGAGAATTTTCGCGATGCCTGTCTGGCGGCGGGGGCGAACGATTACCTCGCCAAGCCCTATACCGAAGCCGCATTGGGCGCGCTGCTGGCGCAGTGGCTGCCCAAGGCCGGCGCCAGCGCAACGGCGGCTGCCGCGCAGCCTGCCCCGCAGCTCGACCTGTCCGCCCTGCACGCGCGCTACCCTGGCAATCCGGTGCTGGTGAACGATCTGTCAAACCTGTTCATCAGCACCACCGAAACCAGTCTGGCCACGCTCAAACGCGCCCTCGAACAGGGCGATGTCGAGACCTGCTGCAAGGAGGCGCACGCCCTGAAAGGCGCGGCCGCCAGCGTCACCGCCTACGCTGTCCAGAATGCCGCCGCACGGATCGAAAACTGCTTGCGCGATGGCGACCTGGCTTGCGCCGCCACTGAACTAGGTGAACTGGAACAGCACTTTCGCGCGCGCGCCTGACCCCCTTTGCGACGCACGCTGCATCCTATTTGACCTTAGCGCCCAGGCGCGTACGATAGACTCACTTCACGCAGGAGACCCATCATGAAGCGCCTTGTATCGCTTGCCTTCGCCTCGATGTACAGCCTGTCCGCAGTCGCCGCCGAGCTGCCCCCAACCCCCGCCAAACCAGATCAGTCCGCGCCACCGCCGGCCAGCTGGATCGACGCCGCCCCGACACCCTACGGCCCGGTGATGATGCAGCAGGCCTCGCCCCCGCCCTATCGCGACTACCAGATGAACCGCATCCTCACCGCCGAGGAAAAGCAGCGCTGGCAGCAACTGGCCATGCCCATGACCGCCCACATGGCAGAAGTCGATGCACGCGAGGCGGTGAACCATTTCGCAGTCAAATATCAGGCCAAGCCCGGCGTGACGTTCGATGAAGTCATCGAGTCGATGATGCTGCGCGCCAACCAGATCAATCTGAAGTACGTCGGCAAGAACCAGATCTCGAAAGATTTCAAGGTCGTCCTCAACGACGACAGCGCACCCCGCATCGAAGTTTTCAGCTTTTGCGACATCGCCGTCGGCCGCGACCTGCTGCGGATCATTCCTGAAATGGTGGTGTTCATGCCCTGCCGCATTGCCGTGATGGAAGACGCCGACAAGAAAATCTGGGTGTTGACGCTGGACTGGGACGTGACCGGCATCAACCTCGCCGGCAAACAGCTGAACATTACGCCGGAGCTGCGCGAGGGCGCGCTCGCCATCCGCGACAAGCTCGACAGCGTCATGCGCGCAGGCGCCAACGGCGACCTCTGAGCGCAAACCGGACCCGCCGCCCGCCCCATGATGACGGCAAGCCTCTCCCCGTTCACCTCCGCCACCGCACTCGAAACCGCGTTTGCCGACCGCCTTGCCGCGATGCTGGCAAGCCATCGCGGCCTCGGCGTCTACATCCTGGTGCTGGCCAACGCCGCCTACGACTCCGCCCTGTGGGCGCACCTCGCGCCAGTCCTGGCTGCACGCCACAGCGAACTTGCCGACGCCCTGACCGCAGCCTTGCGCCAGGGCCGCAAGCTGACCGAACCCGACGACGATGTTCTGGTTTTTCTCAAGCTGCACGCCATCGGGTTTGCCCATCTGCAAACCCTGCAAAGTCGCCGTGCCGGGCACTGGGATCTGCTGTTCAATCCGCTTCGCGCCCTGCGCCCGACTCGCACCAGCGGGCTGAAATTCCAAAGCCTGCTGTGCCCGTTCGACCCGGCCGGGTTTCACTTCAACCGGCCCTTTCTGGCCAGGGAAATTTTCTGGCAAGGCGACCTGGCAGGCAAACCCGCGCGCCTGCTCTACAACAAATTCCCCTTCGCCCGCCTGCACGGCCTGCTGGTGCCGGAGCCCCAGCGCCAGTTGCCGCAATATCTGAGCCCCGAACTGCACGGCTGGGCGTGGGAACTGTGCGAAGAAGCCAGCGTGCCCGGCCTCTGCCTCGGCTACAACAGCGTCGGCGCGGGCGCATCGGTCAACCACCTGCATTTTCAGAGCTTCGTGCAGCCCCATCCGCTGCCCGTGCAAGACCCCTGTTTTATCCACAATGGCGGCAAAGAACCCTATCCCCTGCCCTGCCAGCGTTTCACTGACCCGGCAGCCGCATGGGTTCAGCTAAACCAGCTGCACCAGCACAACACCCCCTACAACCTGATCTACAGCCAGATGTGCCTGCACCTCATCCCCCGCGTCGCGCAAGACAGCCCCAGGCTAAATGCCCAAAACCGTGGCTATGGCTGGAGTGAAATGGCGGGCGTCGTCACCCTGTTCAGCCGGGAAGCGTTTGAGGAAATGAGTGCCGAAGCGTTTGAGGCAGAGTTGGCGGGTTTTCCGCTGTAATCCAGTGGAGCACCATACAGCCGGGATTATTGATTCATCGGCGATGGGTAGCAATTCATCCAGCAAGAGCGCGTGTTTAGCCAGAAAAACACGCTTGCTCAATTTACCTGAATCGGCCAAAAATGATCGTTCGCATTATTCCGCTAACGCAGGCAAGGTGAGTTGGAACCGTGTCGATTGGTCAGCGGACATCACGGTGATGGAGCCGCCATGCGCGTCAATGATGGACTTAACAATGGCAAGCCCCAGCCCGGCGCCATCGCCTTTGCGTTGGCGCGAAGGGTCAATGCGGTAGAAGCGATCAAATAGTCTGGGGAGGTGCTCAGCCGGGATGTCAGAACCCGGGTTCTCGACGGTTACGATGGCTTTATCGCCGTGTGCTGCCAGCGATACGCGCACGGTCTGGCCATGTGGGGTATGCCGAATGGCGTTCGATATGAGGTTGCTGAACGCACGCCGCAACATCAGCCGGTCGCCGGGTACGGTAGCCGATCCCGTCAGGGTCAGCGAAACGCCGCGCTCCTCCGCCCACGCCTCAAAATAATCAAACAAACCCTGTGTTTCATTGACCAGATTGACTGGTTCCAGACCTGGCTTGAGCAGGCCGTTGTCAGTCTGCGCAAGATAGAGCATGTCGCCGACCATCTGCGCCATGCGTTCGTATTCCTCCAGGCTGGAATACAGGACTTCCTTGTATTCATCATTACCGCGTGCGCTGGAAAGCGCCACCTGGGTCTGGGTCATGAGGTTGGAAATGGGGGTGCGCAGTTCGTGCGCGATGTCAGAAGAAAACTCGGAGAGCCGCCGGAAGGAATCATCCAGGCGAGCCAGCATGGCGTTAAAGGCGGCTGCGAGCGGCATAAGCTCGGTTGGCAGGCCAGCAGCTGGCAGGCGCGCACCCAGGCGGTCGGCGGAAATACCGGCCACCGTGTCGGTGACCTGGCGCAGAGGTAAGAGCCCCCAGCGGGTTACGATCCAGCCCAGACTGGCCATGGCCAGGGCAGCCAAAGCAATGGCGAAACCCAGTACCGAGCGGAATTTGTCCATGAAAATCTCATGGTGCTTGATGTCTTGCGCCACGGCCACGGTGTAGGGCTTGCCACTGCCTGCGTTGATCGACACGGCCATCCCCCGGTGGCTCACGCCGTCTTGCTTCCATTGATGCAGGGTTCCATACGTGCACTCTGGTGGTCGGGCTTGGCAATCTTGCAGCAGTGTGCGTGGAAAATCCGCGCCTGACGTGGCGAACCAGATGTTCCCCGTCGCATCCGTCACGACGACAGCGAGCCCATGATGGCCAACCAGGGCGTCGTCCAGTTGTTGGGACAGATGGTCCAATTCGTCACTGCTTGAGGCGTGTTTGAACAGGTTCTGGATGAGTTCCAGCTTGCCGCTCAGTTCGAACCGGTCTTCTTCTTCAAAATGCGTTTCCACCCCTTGCGTCAGGATATAGCCCGCTGCCAGCAGAACCAGCGAAGCGGCTACCGCGAAGAGCAGACTGATGCGGGCGGTCAATGACACGGATTTCATGGGACGGTGCCCTGCGGGTCGGCTTCGAGCACATAGCCCATCCCCCGCACGGTATGGATGAGTTTGAGTTCAAAACGCTCGTCGATCTTGATCCGCAGCCGGCGCACCGCCACATCGATGACGTTGGTGTCGGAGTCGAAATTCATGTCCCAGACCTGGGAGGCGATCAGGCTGCGCGGCAGCACTTCGCCCTGGCGGCGCAGAAACAGTTCCAGCAGGGCGAACTCCTTGGCTGTCAGTTCGATCTTGTGCCCCGCCCGCGTGGCGCGTCGCCGCAGCAGATCCAACTCCAGATCGGCAAGCTTGAGAACAGCGGAGTCCAGACTGGCATGCCCACGGCGCACCAGGCTGCGCACCCGGGCCAGCAGTTCGGCAAAGGCGAAGGGCTTCACCAGATAATCGTCGGCGCCCAATTCCAGCCCCTTGACCCGGTCCTCTACCTGATCACGTGCGGTCAGAAACAGCACCGGCATGTCGATTCCGGCCCGGCGCACGCCTTCGAGCACCTGCCAGCCATTGAGGCCGGGAAGCATCACATCCAGGATCATCAGGTCGTAGTGCCCTGTTTTTGCGAGTTCGAGTCCGTCCCAACCATCGCGGGCCAGATCGGTGACAAAACCGGCTTCGCTGAGACCTTGCTTCAGATAGTCGCCCGTCTTGGGTTCGTCTTCGACGATCAGGATTTTCATGGCTGGAATACCGGGCTGGATGGAAGCATCCTGCCACAGCTCGCGCCTTGTGGATGCGCGCATTACAGATTTGTAATCCACTTGTCAGATTCATGTTGGGCGCGACCTTGCAGGATGCAGTCAAACGAGCGTCGCCTGGGTGCCGTATTGGTGAACGAGGGCAGCCATGACGACAGCTGTGGCGCTACATTCGCCAGGCTTCCGGGTTCCCTTACGACTTAACCTGAACATTCGAGGACCTCATGCGTCACACCCTGTCGATTTTTGTTGGCTTGCTGCTCATACAACTCATACAACCCGTTTACGCGGCCAGTCTGCGCACAGCGCTGGATCAAGCCTGGGAAAAGAACCCCCAGGCGCAAACGCTGGAGGCCAAGCGCGCGGAAAGTATTGCCCAAGGCGTCGCTGCGAACAGCCTGGTGCCCGGTGCCCCCGTCGTCATCCTGGGCCACCGCAACGACCAGTTGAACAGCAACGCTGGCGTGCGCGAGTGGGAGGCCGGCATTGCTTTGCCCATCTGGCTGCCTGGCCAGCGCGACGCGCGGCAACGCCAGGTTAAAGCCGGCCGGGATGGCCTGGAAGCCAACATCCTTGCACTGCGTTTGAGACTGGCCGGGGAACTGCGCGAAGCCATTTGGCAGGTGCGCCAGGTGGAGGCGCAAATCCGGCTCGATGAAGCGCGCGCGCTCACCGCGAAAAAGCTCGCGGAAGATGTCGCCAAGCGGGTGCAGGCAGGGGAGTTGGCCAAGACCGATTTGAATCTGGCGCAGAATGAATGGCGCACCGCCCAGGCCGCCGTTTTGCAAAACGCAACCACCCTGCTCCAGGCGCAGCAAACCTATGCCACGCTCACCGGCACCACCGTGTTGCCGGACGACAGCGCGGAAAGCGCGCAATCGAAACCCCTGTCGGACGACCATCCCTTAATGGAAGAAGCGCGCCTAGCGATCGAGGTTGCGCAGGCGCAGGTGCGTGTGACCAACCAATCGCGCCGCGACAATCCGGAGCTTGAACTCAGCGCGCGCCGGGCGCGCGGCAACTTGAACGATCCCTACGCCAGCACCGTGGCGCTCGCGTTGCGCCTGCCTTTGGCCACCGATGCACGCAACCTGCCGCTCACGAGCGCAGCCCAAACCGCCCTCACCCGCGCGCAAAGCGAATACACCCGCGCCCGGCTTACGCTGGAATACCAGCGACAGCAAGCCGATCAGGCCTTGCAAGCCGCCGATCAATTACTGGATCTGGCGCGGCAGCAACGCACTGCATCAGGGGAAAACCTCGATCTGATCCAGAAATCGTTCAGCCTGGGCGAATCCGACCTGTTCGCCTTGTTACGCGCCAGAACAGCAGCCTTTGAGGCGGAGCAGGCTTATAACCAACAAGAAATCGCGCAGGCGCTGTCCCGCGCCCGCCTCAATCAGGCCCAAGGAGTCTTACCGTGAACCTATTCAATTTACTGCCTAATTTTGGGGCATGGGCGCTGGCGTTGCTGTTTTCACTTGTGCCGCTGTTCGCCTTTGCCGGCGGCGGCGATGACCACAGCCACGGCCCCGA
>NCHD01000072.1 GCA_002257045.1 Hydrogenophilales bacterium 16-61-112
TTGCGCGAGGTGCTGGGCGAACACGTCCAGCAGAAAGGCTCGCTGGTAGACGCCGACAAGACCCGCTTCGACTTCGTCCAGCCGTCGCCGCTAAGCGTTGCACAGGTTCACGAAGTCGAACGGCGCGTCAACGCGGAAATTCTGGCCAACACCGCCACCCAGGCACGCGTCATGGCCATTGAAGACGCGCAGAAAACCGGCGCGATGATGTTGTTCGGCGAGAAGTACGGCGACGAAGTGCGCGTGCTCGATATCGGCAGCTCGCGCGAGCTGTGCGGCGGCACCCATGTGGCGCGCACCGGCGACATCGGCCTGTTCAAGATCCTGACCGAATCGGGCGTGGCCGCCGGCATCCGCCGCGTGGAAGCCACCACCGGAACCGGGGTGCTGAACTATCTGGGCGAAACCGAGAAAAACCTAGGAACGGTTGCGCACCTGGTCAAGTCCACGCCGGCCGATACCGCCGAGCGCGTGACGCAGCTGATCGAACACAACCGCACGCTGGAAAAAGAGCTGGACCGGTTGAAGTCGAAACTCGCCGCCAGCCAGGGCGATGAACTGCTGCTGCAGGCCGTCGACATTGCGGGGATCCGCGTGCTCGCCGCCCAGCTCGACGGTGCAGACGCGAAAACCTTGCGTGAAACCGCCGACAAGTTGCGCGACAAGCTCAAATCCTGCGCACTGGTCCTCGCCACAGTCGCCGACGGCAAGGTGAGCCTGATCGCCGCCGTCACTCCCGACGTCATCGGCAAGATCAAGGCAGGCGAACTGGTCAACTTCGTCGCCACCCAGGTCGGCGGCAAAGGCGGCGGCAAGCCGGACCTCGCCATGGCGGGCGGCAGCGATGCGGCAAAACTTCCTGCGGCGCTCGAATCGGTGGCGGCATGGGCGACAGGCAAGCTGGCGTAACGGAGCTGGTACAGATTTTGCCAATCAATCCGTAAAGACTCTTCACATCGTTCACCGGTTAACCGACATCATGAACTCACTGGCCGCCAAATTCGCCTCCGGAATCGCCCGTCTCACCCCCTTCAGCAAGGGCGAGGCAGATCCCACGAGCAGCGTCAAGGCGGCCACCCGCTGGCTAGCCACCCTGCCGATCGGCGATGCATTCAAGTGTCAGCAATCCATCTTCGGCGAGCTCAAGCGGCTCAACGAAAACTCGTCACAATTCACGAAAGATCGACTGGCCGTCCTGATGTTGCTGGACGAAAAAGCCCAGGACCTGCAGGACACCCTGGTGCGGCAATATTTGCGCAATCCGCGTATGTCGCGCTCGGTTGAAAGCCAGCTATGGCATGCAGTATATGGTCTGTATTGGGAAAGCGCGCGCGGCTATTACACGGTGATCCAGCTGTTTTCGGCCCGGTCCGACAAAAGCCCCTACGAAAACCTGATCCCGCTGATCACCCTGCGCGCAATTCGTGCCTTCGGCCATCTGCTGAAATGGCGCTCGATTCGCTATCAGCCCGCGGGCGAAAAACTCTGGCTGCGCCTGCATAACCTGTATCGCATTGCCGAAAACGAAGGCTTCCACCGGCAGCCCCTGCAGGCTTATGCCGAGGACAGCGCCCCATGCAGCTGCGAGTCTGCCTATTTGCATATTTCGATGCTGAGTCTGGCCAACACCGGCACGCTCTACCCCAAGCAACTCGATTTGCTCGACCACTGGCTTAAAGGCTGGCACGCACAGTTGCAACTGGATCGACGGATGAATGCCGACGTCCCCAGTTTTGTCGTTGATCTGTCAGCGGATCACGGCCCACGCCGCGCACGCAAGCCCGACCTCAACAAGCCGATGCGCTTCTGGACAACGTCGGCTCTACTCCAAAAGCTGGAAGAACTGATCACCGCCCTGCATGAAGGCAGCACGCCCGACCAACTGGGCCTGACCGAAAGCGCCCGCACTCCGGAAAGTCTCGAACTCCTCAAGCACCTGCAGCTCAGCTGGTCCTCGCTGGCTTCGCGTGAGCAGCGCCGGGCGCCGCGCGAGTCCATGAAACGCATGTTCGATGTCGCCCACGGACTCGGTGCCATCATCAACCAGCTCAAGCTGGCTGATGCGCCGGTCGATGTTTCACCCTATGGCTCGGGATTGAACTATAATGAGGCCGACGACGTGCAGGTCTACGGCTTCATCACCGAGCGCACCCGTGAGCGCATCTCGCAGATGCAGGCCCCGGCCGTGCAGCGTTCACCCGAGGTCGAAAGCTGGGTGATGCACGATGAAAGCAGGTGCGGGTTTGGCGCCATCGTTGAATCCCGTGACAAGGACTGGCTCCGTGTCGGCGCCCTCATTTGCCTCAAATCGCATGAGAGGACCCAGTGGTATCTCGGCATTGTCCGCCGTCTGTCGCGCGTCAACGACGACAGCAGCTCGGTCGGGATTGAAACCTTTGCCATCCCGCCCGCGCTGGTCATGCTCTACGAGCCGCCCGTCCCGTCGGCCTACACCGTGGATGGCGTCGACCAGAACAGCGCAGCCCAGCCTCACGCCAGCCTGTGGCTCGACAGCGGCGACGGCAAGGAAAGCGTCATCATCGACCCGGTTCATTTCATGCCCGGCCGGCCGTTTCAGATTCACGACGCCTCCGGTCTGAAAAAAGTGATCCTGGGCGCGCCAATGGACCGCAGCGAAGGCTGGATTCGCGTCCTGATCGAACCCTGCGCCGAAGCCGTCAGCGCCTGACCGCCTGCGTGCAAGCTGCCCTCTCCGGCGGCAGGCATGAACCGGTCGCTCCGGCCCGGTTTAACTTTCATCCGCTCTCTGGCACAATCGCCGAAAATCCGACACGCGCACGATTCACTCCACCGCGAAAGGTGCAAGCGCGTTAGCGGCACCCACGATACGGAGACTCAGTGGCCCAAACCAGCAAACCCACCCTGCTCATCGTCGACGACGATCCGCTTATATCCGACACCCTTACCTACGTCCTGAGCAAGGACTTTGAAATCTCGGCTGCCGAATCACGCGCGCAAGTGCGCAGCCTGTTGACACAACTCGACGAACCGCCGCAGCTCGCGCTGGTCGACCTCGGCCTGCCGCCGCATCCGCACAAGCCCGACGAAGGGTTTGCCCTGATCGCCGACCTGCTGAGCATCTCGCCCAGCATCAAGATTCTGGTGTTGTCGGGCCAGAGCGACGAAGCCAATGCGCGCCACGCCCGTGCGCTCGGCGCGATCGATTTCGTCGCCAAACCGTGCGAACCCGAACGCCTCAAATCGCTGTTGTTCAACGCCCTGCTGGTGCAGGGTGCAGAACGCAGCGCAGACAAGGCACCGGCACCGACCAAGGACTCCGGCATCGTGGGCGAAAGCCCGGCGATGGAAAAACTGCGCGAGCAAATCAAGCAATACGCCGCCGCGCCGTTTCCGGTGTTGATCGAAGGCGAGTCCGGCAGCGGCAAGGAACGCGTGGCTTCCAGCCTGCACCATTTGTCGCCACGCGCGCCCAAGCCCTACCTTGCACTCAACTGCGCAGCGATTTCGCCCACCTTGGTCGAGCCCACCCTGTTCGGCTACGCCAAGGGCGCATTTACTGGCGCGACCACGGCGCGGGCAGGTTATTTTGAAGAAGCCGAAAACGGCACGCTGTTCCTCGACGAAATCGGCGAATTACCGCTGGAATTACAGGCCAAACTGCTGCGCGTGCTGGAAAACGGCGAGTACCAGCGGGTCGGCGAAACCCAGCCACGCTTTTCCAACGCCCGCATCGTGACAGCGACCAACCGCGACCTGCGCGCCGAAATCAAGGCCGGCCGCTTCCGTGCTGACCTCTATCATCGTCTGTCGGTGTTTTCGATCGCGGTGCCGCCGCTGCGCGAAATGGGGCAAGACAAGCTCGCCCTGCTCAATCACTTCCGTGATTTTTACGCGCGCGAAGCCAAGAGCCAGGCGTTTTCGCTCGATCCGCGCGCGCAGCAGATCTGGGATGACTATCACTTCCCCGGTAACGTGCGCGAATTGCGCAACATTGCGATTCGCCTCACCACCAAATACCCGGGCATGTCGGTCAACGCCCAGCAGCTGGAGGCCGAGCTCGACACCGACCAGGCCTACCCGCAGGAAATTCCACTCGCCAACGACGGCAAGGCCTTGATCGAGCTTGCGCGCAAGCAGTTGCAAACCCAGGCCAACTTCAACCTCGATGTCACGCTGCGTCTGTGGGAAAAAGCCTACGTCGAGGCCGCGCTCAACATGACTCATGGCAACCTGTCGCAGGCCGCCAAGCTGCTCGGCATCAACCGCACCACCCTGTATAGCCGCATGCAGACCTACGGGACCGACTGAAGACCCTGTGTACTTTGACTATTTCGGTCTAAAGGAAGCCCCCTTCCGCATCACGCCGAATACCGAGTACTGGTATGCCGGCGGCCAGCGCGGAGAAATGCTTGCCGCCCTGCTGTACGCCATCGGCCAGGGTGAAGGCATCATCAAGGTGGTGGGTGAAGTCGGCAGCGGCAAAACCATGCTGTACCGTAAACTGGTTGGTCAGCTCCCCGACACCATCGACAGCATTTACCTCGGCAATCCGACCCTGTCGCCCGACGACATGCTGGCGGCGATTCTGGCCGACCTCGGCATCGACACCCCGGAAAACGGCCGCCAGGCACGACTGGCCCAACTCAACGCCATCCTGCTGCAACGCCACGAAGCGGGACGGCGCGTCGTTGTGTTCGTTGAGGAAGCGCAAGGCATCGCGCTCGACAACCTGGAATTCCTGCGCCTGCTGACCAACCTGGAAACCGCGACCGACAAGCTGCTGCAGATCGTGCTGTTTGGCCAGCCCGAGCTGGATGCGCACCTGGCCGAGCCGAGCATTCGCCAGCTCAAGGACCGCATCACCCTCAGCCTCAACCTATCGCCCCTTTCCGAAACCGAAGTCGCCGACTACCTGCGTGCCCGCCTCAACGTGGCGGGCTATCGCGGGCCCGACCTGTTTGCGCCCGCCCTGATTACGCGCATGACACGGCTTTCGGGCGGCCTGTCGCGCCGCATCAACGTGCTGGCTGACAAAACCCTGCTAGCGGCCTATGCCGGGCAAACGCACACCCTGACCCCGGCTCATCTGGACGCGGCGGCGGGCGATGCCGAAATGCAGCCGACCCGGCCACTCCGTCCAGTTGCAGGACACCGCTGGGCCTGGTTGAGCGCCGGGATGGCCGCGGCACTCGGTCTGCTGGCCTTTGTCGCCTGGCAGGCGTTGACACCGGCCGCCCCGCCGGCAACAGCCCGTCCGGCGCCTTCGCCCGCCTCTGCACCCGCTGCCCTGATGAACGAACAGAGCCGACAAACCCAGTCCTGGCTGACCCGCGCCGCGCCGGGAACCCACGTCATCCAGCTCGCCGCAGTTAAAGAAGCCCCACAGGCAGCCGTAGTAATAGGTAGTTTGAACGCAGCCATCCCGCAGCCGGTGCGGGTGTTGCATGCGCGGAGTCGCGGCACGCCCGCCTGGATCATTCTTGCAGGCGAGTTTCCCAACCGCAGTGCCGCACAAGCGGCACTCGACAAGCTCCCTGCCGCACCTGCCAGCCTGGATATCCATCAGGCCACGCCGTTTCTGCGCACGGTTGGCAAATTGCGCAATGTAGTCTTGCCAACAGGATGACTCGCCTTGTGTTGAAGCGTGCCGTGTTTAATCTTCCGTCGCTCAACTTCTCCGTGTGCAATCACGCTGCCTTGACCGTGCTCGCGCTTCCCGGCCTGCTGCTTGCAGGTGGTTGCGCCCCCGTGCCGGCCTTCGGCCCCTCGCCTTACCATATCCAGCAAGCGCCCCAAACCGCCGCGCAAAGCACCCCGCCGCCCGCTCCGGTGAAAGCGGCGCCCATGCTGCCCCCGCCAAGCCTGAGCGCTCCGGTTCCAACCTATACCGTGGTAGTCAACGATGTGCCGGTCAAAGACCTGCTGTTTTCGATTGCGCGCGACACGCAATACAACATCGACCTGTTCCCGGGCATCACCGGCCGGGTCACGCTCAACGCGGTCAACGAACCGCTGCCGTCGATTCTCGACCGCATTGCGCGCCAAGCCGACCTGCGATACGAAATGCATGGCAAATCCATTTCAGTGATGCCGGACACGCCCTACCCCAAAACCTATCGCGTCAACTATGTGAACGTGTCGCGCAACACCACGTCGAGCGTCGGGGTCGCGGCGCAGATCGCCAGCACCGGCAGCGCCGCCGGACAAACCGGCACTGGCACCACGAGCGGCAACTCCTCCTCGACCACCGTATCCAGCCAGACCAACAACGATTTCTGGACCGTGCTCGCTGACAATCTGCGTTCGTTGCTGGCAGGCACCCGCGCCATCAAGCAGAGCGGCGAAGAAAAAGCCGCCCGCCTGCAGGCCGAAAAGGACGCGCGCGCCGAGCGGGTGTCGCAAACCGAGGCAGCCAGCAAGGCCGGCGGCGGTGCGGCCACGTTGTTTACCGCCGCGTTTGGCAACCTGCCCAGCGACAGCAAGAACGATGTCGCCGTCAACCCGATGACCGGCACCGTATCGGTGCTCGGTACCGCGCGACAGCACGAAGTCGTCCAGCAATACCTGGACAGCGTGTCGCAGACCTCGCAGCGCCAGGTGATGATCGAAGCGACCATCGTCGAAGTTTCATTGAAGGATCAATTCCGTGCGGGGATTGACTGGTCAAAAGCCCTGCAAGGCGCCACCGGCTGGTCGATCAACACGGTGGGGGCCGGAACGAATGCGCTGGCCGGTTCGCTTTCGCCGTTCATCCAGGCAACCTATACCAATTCCGGCAGCAACGGTTTCTCCGCAGCGATCGACCTGCTGGAGTCCTATGGCAACACCAAAGTGCTGTCGAGCCCCAAGCTGATGGCGCTGAATAACCAGACCGCACTGCTCAAGGTGGTGGACAACCTGGTGTACTTTTCCATCGAAGTGCAGCAAGGCACGATCTCTCCCACTACCGGCATCCCGACCACCCTGCCGACTTACACCACCACGGCCAATACCATCCCGGTCGGTATCGTCATGAGCGTCACGCCGCAAATCGGCGACAACGGGCTGGTATCACTCACCGTGCGCCCGACCATTTCGCGCGTGGTGGGCTTCAAGGAAGACCCCAACCCGGCGCTCAAGCAGTTCAGTAATATTTCCAATCTGGTGCCCGAGATCCAGGTGCGCGAAATGGAATCGCTGCTGCAAATCCGCAGCGGCCAGACCGTCATTCTCGGCGGCCTGATCCAGGACGACTCCAGCAATGCCCGCGATGGCCTGCCGGTGCTGTCGCGCCCGACTGGATTCGGCGCAATTTTTGGCCAGCAGGAACGCATCAGCAGCCAGACCGAACTGGTGATTTTCCTGCGTCCCATCGTCGTCTCCAACCCGACCCTGGAAAGCAGCGAACTGCGCCAGTTCCAGCATCTGCTTCCGCGTGCCCGGAGCGAGCAGTGAGCCTGCTGCTCAAAGCGCTGAAACAGGCCGGGCAGGCCCGAGCTGCGTGAATCCGGCGCGAGCGATCTTGAACTGGAGCCTGTCGCGACCCACGCCCATGCCGCCGATGCCGATTCAAAGGGTGCGCGCGAATGGGTGGAACCCCCCGACCTGCTATTTGGCAGCAACGGGCTCAGTCCCGCAGCCGTGCCCCGGCGCAAGGCGGCTTTCCACTGGCCACAGCTTTCGCTGGTGCCGCTCACGGCCATGCTGGCCGCCCTGGTGGCGCTCGGCTATGGCATTTATCTGTACTTTGCCCTGCAGCCGCCAGCGCGGTTCGACCCGCCACCGCCGGTCGTCGCAGCCCCGGCCCCGCAAGCGACGGCTCCCGTCGAGGCACGTGCAGCCGAACCCGTCGCGCCGGCCTTGTCTTCGCCGCCGGCCTTGTCTTCGCCGCCTGCCGGGTCTGCCGTGGTCGAGCCTGCGCCCGCCGCGGTGTCGGCTGCGCCCGAGCCACGACCGCAATCGGCCTCGGCCTCGTCGGCTGCGCCCCGCACAAGCCGTGCGTCAACCACAGCGCCGGCCGATGCACCGACTGATGCGCCGATCTTTCGTCCCGATGTCCAGAGCTCCGTTTTGAATCAGGCCTATGCCGCCTACCAGCGCGGCGCGCTGACCGAGGCACAACGGCTTTACAGCCAGGCCAATGCCAGGGGCAACCATGTCGACGCCCTGTTGGGGCTGGCCACGATCGCCAGCGTACAAAACCGCGAGGCCGACGCGCAGCGCTTCTATCGCGAGGTACTCGAGCTTGATCCGCGCAACGCAACGGCTCAGGGCGCCTTGCTCGACCTGCTCGGCAATACCGACAACCAGGCGACCGAGAGCCGTCTGAAATCCCTGATCGAACGCGACCCCAGCGCGCAGCTGTACCAAACCCTGGGCAATCTCTACGCCGATCAGAAACGCTGGAGCGAGGCGCAGGCCGCCTACTTCGAGGCTTGGCGCAGCGCTCCCGACAATGCTGATTACGCCTTCAACCTCGCCGTCAGCCTCGACCAGTTGCAGCAAACCCAGGCTGCGCTGACTTACTACGAAAAATCCCTCAGTCTGCCGGGAGCACACCGTTTTGATCGCGCCCAGGCGACAAGCCGGGTACAGCTGCTGAAGTCGGCTCGTTAAGGTCACCGCATGGAGCGCCGTAAAAAACTCCGCATGGGCGAATCCCTAGTCAGCCAGGGGCTCATCACCCTCGACCAGTTGCGCATCGGCCTGAAGGAACAAAAAATCTCCGGCCTGCCGATCGGTCGCCAATTAACCGCGCTGGGTTTCATGACCGAGGCAGTGCTGCGTGACCAGCTTGCCAATGCTATGGGCAGTCAGGGCATCGATCTCACGCAAGTCGTGGCCGACCCCGAGGCGCTGAACCTGGTGCCGGAAGACTTCGCCCGCCGTCACCATCTGCTGCCGATTGCCCACGACGCCACCCGCAACGTGCTGACGCTGGCGACCACCGACATGTTCAACGTCGTCGCGCTCGACCAGCTGAAAGCCGCACTCGGCGGCCAGCTCGAAATCAACACCCTGCTGGCGGGCGAAGCGCAGCTGCTGGAGTGCATCGACAAGTTCTACGGCTTCGATCTGTCGCTCGACGGCATCCTGCGCGAAATCGAAACCGGCGAAGTCGATTACGCCAGCCTCAATCCCGACACCGAGGAATACACTCAGCCGGTGGTGCGGCTGGTCGGTGCACTGCTCACCGACGCGGTGAAGCGCGAATCCTCCGACATCCACTTTGAGCCCGAACATTCCTTCCTGCGCATCCGCTACCGCATCGACGGCGTGCTGGAACAAATCCGCAGCCTGCACAAGGCCTACTGGCCGGGCATTCTGGTGCGGCTGAAAGTGTTGTCGGGGATGAACATCGCCGAGACGCGCGCGCCGCAGGACGGCCGCATGTCGTTGACGCTGAACGGCCGCCCGATCGATTTCCGGGTGTCGTCGCAACCCGGCATCCACGGCGAAAATCTGGTGCTGCGGATTCTCGACCGCGAAAAATCCATCATGCCGCTGGAATACATGGGCTTCACCGACGAGGCCTTGCGCGAACTGCAATTGATGATGGCGCGCCCGGAAGGCATCCTGGTGGTGACCGGCCCGACCGGCTCCGGCAAAACCACCACGCTGTATTCGATGCTGTCGCACCTGAACAACGAAACCGTCAACATCATGACGCTCGAAGACCCGGTCGAATACCCGGTCACGTTGATGCGCCAAAGCTCGGTCAACGAAACGATGAAACTCGACTTCGCCAACGGCATCCGCTCGATCATGCGGCAGGACCCGGACATCATTCTGGTTGGCGAAGTGCGCGACCGCGACACCGCCGAAATGGCGTTCCGCGCCGCCATGACCGGCCACCAGGTGTTCACCACCCTGCACACCAACTCCGCGCTCGGCGTGTTTCCGCGCCTGATGGACATCGGCATCCTGCCCGGCATCCTTTCCGGCAACATCATCGGCGTCATCGCCCAGCGGCTGGTGCGCAAGCTGTGCACACGCTGCAAGGAAGCCTACACGCCGGGCGAACACGAAGCCCGCATCCTCGGCACCGACCCGGAAAACCCGCCGACGATCTATCGCGCCGTGGGCTGCCCCGTCTGCAGCCACAAAGGCTACAAAGGCCGGCTGGCGCTGATCGAAGTGCTGCGGATGGACCCCACGCTCGACGAACTGGTGGCCAATCACGCCCCGCTGCATGACATACGCCGCGCCGCGTTCGAGATCGGCTATCGCCCGCTGGCAGAGGATGGCCTGCAGCGCGTGCGCGATGGCATCACCACGCTGGATGAAGTGGCACGTGTGGTGGATTTGACGGGGCGGGTGTGATGAGGGGTCAGGGATCAGGATTCAGGGGTCAGGGTACGAGCGGCTTTGCCGCGACCCATGAATTCATAAAGCGCGGCAAAGCCGCACAAGGCCCCCTAACTCCTGAATCCTGTCCCTAACACCATGCCCTTCTTCGACTACCGCGCCATCGACCAGACCGGCCGTTCCGTCAAAGGCACGCTGTCGGCCGTCAACGACGTCGACCTCGAACTGCGCCTCAAGCGCATGGGGCTCGACCTCGTCACGCTGGCCGAACTGTCGCGGCAGTACGCACCGCAGGGGCGCGAGCGCGTCACCCGGCGCGATCTGGTGACGTTCTGCATTCACATGCGCTACATCACCCGCGCCGGCATTCCCCTGCTCGACGGCCTGCGCGATCTGCGCGACACCATGGAAAAACGCGGCTTCCGCGACGTGCTGACCGCGCTGCTGGAAGACCTGGAGGGCGGCAAGGTGTTGTCGCAGGCGCTTGCCGCACACCCGGCGGTGTTCGGCGCGGTGTTTGTCCACAGCATCAAGGCGGGCGAACAGACGGGCCTGCTGGATACGGTGTTCGAGCGCTTGGGCGAATCGCTGAAATGGCAAGAGCAGGTCGCCTCGAAGGCCAAGCGGCTGATGATTTACCCAGCCATGGTGCTGGTCGTCGTCGGCGCCGCCATCCTGTTCCTGATGATTTATCTGGTGCCGCAGGTGCTCACCCTGGTCCAGACCATGGGCGTGGCGCTGCCCTTGCCGACGCTGATCCTGATGGCGATATCGAACGCGATGCGCTCCTACTGGCTGATCGGCCTGCTGCTGATGCTGGCGGTGGGCATCGGCTTGCCGCTGTGGGTCAAAAAAAGCGAGGCCGGGCGCGAGTGGTGGGACCGCACCCAGTTGCGGCTGCCGGTGATCGGCCCCATCGTGCAAAAAATTGTGCTGTCTCGCTTCACCAATACCCTGTCGATGATGTACCGCTCCGGCGTTACCGTGCTCGATGCGCTGCGTGCCGGCGAAATGGTCGCCGGCAACCGGGTCATTGCAAACGGCATCCGGCGCGCCGGGCAGCAGATCGCCGACGGCCGCGGCCTGTCCGAAAGCTTCCAGTCGCTGGGGCTGTTTCCGCCGCTGGTCATCCGCATGCTGCGCGTGGGCGAAACCACCGGCGCGCTCGACGAAGCATTGGACAACGTGACGGTTTTCTACAACCAGGAAGTGCTCGACTCGATCGATAGCGGGCTCAAGATTCTGGAACCGGCGCTGACCGCCATCCTCGGCCTGCTGCTTGGCGGCATCCTGGTGTCGGTGCTGTTGCCGGTTTACGACCTGATCGGAAACCTGCCGCTATGAGCCTGACCAGCCTTTTCGATCATCGCCTGATCCTGCTTGCCACGCCGCGCCAGATCGGCGTGCTCGACTGGCGCCCGGGCCAGATGCACTGGCTGGGCGAGTTTGCAGCCAACGCTGCCGGCCTCGCA
>NCHD01000073.1 GCA_002257045.1 Hydrogenophilales bacterium 16-61-112
CGCTTCAATACCACGCTCAAAATGCTGACGGTGGGCCAACGGCAACTGACCACCCGCTTCTTTGAAACCCTGGCCAGCAAGGTGGTTCAGGTGTTCGAACTGGCCAACAGCGAAACCGAAGCCTGGCTCAAGGCAACCCTGTCACCAATGGAAACCCAGATCCGCGAGCACAAAACCCAGTTGAAACGCCGTCTGGAAAGCGTCAGCCGCATTCACGCGGCGACCGAAACGCTGGACGACCGGATTGCCGAACTGGAAGCGACGATAGGGACGGTCAGCGACCAGATGGACAATCTTGCACGGATCAATGCGCGCATTGTCGATGCGCTGACCGACGACCGGAACGGACTGGAGCGGATTAAAACAGCCTGAGCAGGCGGTGCGGGGTCTTACTTGCCGCCGGTCAGGCGCAAAAACTTGATCTGCAACTGGTCTTGGGTTTCAGAGTAATCCGGATTCAGCGGAATGCAGTCGACCGGACACACTTCCACGCACTGTGGCGTATCAAAGTGTCCAACGCATTCGGTGCATTTATTGGGGTCGATGATGTAGATCTCATCGCCCTGGGAAATGGCATCGTTGGGGCATTCGGGCAGGCAGACGTCGCAATTGATGCATTCGTCCGTAATCATCATCGACATGGGGTTCTCCGGGTCATATCAGCTTTTGCTAATTTTCTCACTTAATTGCCGTGCCACCAATGGGTGGACAAAGGGTGCGACGTCTCCACCCAGCTGGGCGATTTCGCGAATCATGCTGGCCGAGATGAACATGTATTGATCCGACGGCGTGAGAAACAGGGTTTCGATGTCGGGTTTGAGGTTGCGGTTCATTCCCGCCAGCTGGAACTCGTACTCGAAGTCGGACGCCGCGCGCAGTCCGCGCAGCACGGCGATCGCCCCCTGCTCGGCGACGAAGTCGATCAACAAGCCGGAAAACCCTTCTACCCGCACCCTGGGCACATCGGCCAGCACTTCGCGTGCCATCGACACCCGCTCGTCCATGTCGAAAAAAGGCCGCTTGTTGCGCGACTCGGCTACCGCGACGACGACATGATCAAACAAGCGTACCGCGCGCCGGACCAGGTCCTCATGGCCACGGGTGATGGGGTCGAACGTGCCGGGATAGACAGCAGTCAGCATGGATTACTCCTTGATCAGCAGCGCAAAATGCGAGCGCCCTGCGCGCCCGCTGCGCTGGAGGACCAGCCCGGACGGCGCGACCACCGGCAGGGCTTGTTCGATGTAGACGTGGCCACCCGGTTTAAGATGGGCGCCCAGGTCGAGTAGAACGGTGGCGGCCAATCCGCTGTCGAACGGCGGATCGATAAAAATCAGTTCGAACGTCTCGCGGTTGTTTGCCAGCCAGGCCAGCGCATCGGCCCGCAGGATATCGACATGACAGGCAGCGGGCTGGTTTCCTTCGAGCAGGGTACGGTTGGCTTCCAGCGCGCGAACCGCCCTGGCGTCACGCTCGATCATGACGACGCGCGCCGCGCCGCGCGAGGCCGCCTCGAACCCGAGCGCGCCGCTGCCGGCAAACAGATCGAGACAGCTCCAGCCCGGCAAGTCCTGCCCCAGCCAGTTGAACAGCGTCTCGCGCACGCGGTCGGGCGTCGGGCGCAGACCATCGGCATCGGGGAAATCCAGCAAGCGCCGGCGATACTGGCCGCCGATGATGCGTACCCGGTTGGCCGCTCCATGCGCCCGGTTCGGCGCGGCGCGTTTAGCGAGCACCTTCGGCCCCCACCACCACGGTCACCAGCGTGTCAGCATCCAGCCGGCGGGCGAATGCCTGCCTGACTGCGGCCACATCGACCGCATTGACCTTGCTGACCCAGGTGTCCAGATAATCCAGCGGCAAGTTGTAAAAGCCGATTACCGACAGGTAGTCGAGAATTTTCCGGTTGCTGTCGATGCGCAGCGGAAAACCGCCGCTCAAGTTGGATTTGGCCTGCGTGAGTTCAGCCTCGGCCGGCCCCTCGGCGATGAATTGCCGCAGCGTCTCGCGGGCCACCTTGAGTGCGTCGTCCGTCTGTTCGAGCTTGGTCTGCAACCCCAACTGGAACGGCCCCGCCTCCTGCATCGGCAGAAAATAGCTGTAGGCGCTGTAGGCATAGCCGCGCTTGTCGCGCACTTCCTTCATCAGCCGCGAATCGAAGCCGCCGCCGCCCAGCACATAGTTGCCGACAAACAGCGGGAAGAAATCGGGATCGTTGCGTCCCATGCCAAGCGCGCCCACCAGCACATGACTCTGCGTGGATGGATACGCGATGCGCGTACTTGAAACCGGCGCCGCGGTGGGTTGGGGCAGCCCGGCCACCCGCGCCGCCTTCGGCAGGCCCGCCGCAAGGCGCACTGCGATGGCTTCGGCCTCGGCACGGCTGATGTCGCCCATCAGCGCGATCACCGCATTCGGCGCGCTGTAGTGCGATTGGTAAAACGCCTGTAAGTCGCCGCGCATGAGTTTTTCGATCATAGCAGGCTCGCCCGCCGGATCATGCGCATAGGGGTGCGTGCCATACAGCGCCCGGTAAAAAGACTTGTCTGCAATGCTGCCAGGGTCGGCTTCGGCTTCCCGGATGCTTGAAATCAGCCGTTGTTTTTCGCGCTTGACAACGGTCAGTGGAAACTCGGGCTGCTGCAGCACCTGCGCCAGCAATGCCAGCGCCGCATTTTTTTCGGCAGGGGACGACAGTGTGCGCAAGGTGACGCCCGCACGGTCGCGGTCGAACGCGCCGCCCATCTCGGCGCCGACGTCCGCCAGGCGGTGCGCAATCTGGGTGTCGGACAAGCCGCCCGCGCCCTGATCGAGCAGCCCGTGCGTCAACTGCGCCAGCCCATGCTTTCCAGCCGGATCGCGTGCGCTGCCGCCCGGAAAATCGACCGAAATATCCAGCATCGGCAGCTCGTGGCTTTCGACGAAATACACCCGCGCGCCCTGTGGCGTCTGCCAGTTCTGGATGGCGAGAGCGGCCTGCGCCGACAGCGGCAAGCTCAATACCAGAACGCACACAAACTGTTTAATTGACATGACGCACTCCAGACACCGCCGCGCGGTGCGCCTGCGGTTTGAGGGTTTGCGGGTCCAACTCGGCCACGCTCAATTGATCATCTTTTAACCATTGCCGTGCTGCCGCCTGCACTTCTTGCGCGGTCACCGCCCGCAGCTTGTCGACCCGGCCCGCCAGCGCCTCGGGCGGCAAGCCGGCCGTGACGTATTCGCCCAGTTGCATCGCCTGATAGAACAGCGAATCGCGCTGGTAAACATCTGCCGCGATGACCTGCGCCTTGATCCGGGCAAGCTCGGCTGCGCTGATGCCGTCTCGCTGGATGCGGCCAATTTCGCTGCGGATGGCCTGTTCCAGCAGTGCAACCGATTTGCCGGGGGCGGGCGTCGCGTCAATCAGGAACATGCCCGGCCCACGCGAAACCGCGTCGTAACCGGCACTCGCGTTCACGGCGACCTGCTGCGTTTTAACCAGGGATTTTTGCAGCCGTGCCGAGTCGTTGCCCGACAACACGCCGGCCAGAATTTGCAGCGCATACGGCGTGGTGTCTTTCTGCCAGTCTCTCAAGGCCGGCGCGTGCCAGGCCATCAGCAGGTAAGGCAATTGCGCCGGCGCTCTGACTTCGATGCGCTTGCTGCCGACCTGTGCCGGCTCACGTTGCGGCTTACGCCCGGGTAACGCGCGCGCAGGCAATGCGCCGAAATACTTTTTGGCCAGGGCGATCACCGCATCGGCCTGCACATCGCCTGCCACCACCAGCGTCGCGTTGTTCGGTGCGTACCAGCGCGCATACCAGTCGCGCGCATCCTGCCCGGTCATGTTCTGCAAATCATCCATCCAGCCGATGATGGGCCGGCGGTAAGGGTGAGCCTGGTACGCATTCGCCATCAAGCGCTCATACACCACCGATTGCGGCTGGTCGTCGGTGCGCAACCGGCGTTCTTCCATCACCACCTGGATTTCCTTGGCGAACAGTTCATCGCTGATGACCAGATTCGCCATGCGGTCAGCTTCGAGCTGCATCGACAATTCCAGCCGGTCTTTCTGCATCTGCTGAAAATACGCGGTGTGGTCACGGCTGGTGAACGCATTCTCGCGCCCGCCCGCTGCTGCGATTTTTTTCGAGAACTCGCCCGGCGGCACGGCTTGCGTGCCCTTGAACATCATGTGCTCGAGCACATGCGCCACGCCCGTGGTGCCGTTGAATTCATCCATCGACCCGGCGCGATACCACACCTGCGACACCATCACCGGCGCGCGGTGGTCTTCCTGCACGATCACCCGCATGCCGTTGTCCAGCATGACATCTGTCACCGCCGCCTGGGCGCTGCCCATTGCGAGCACCAATACGATTCCCCACATGCTCCGCATGTCCACACCTCTAATTGAATGAGCCCGAATAATAAGCCGTAGCCGAATGATAAGATTAGGCGTTCGTCAACCAGCTATGCTGACCGCCTCAATCCGTGTTTAGTTTCTTCAAAAAATCCAAACCCACTCCCCCGCCGGAAACGCCGGATGCTGATCCGGTTGCTCCCGAACCGGTAGCGCCCGAACTTGCGGCACCCGGGCCGGTCACGCCTGCCCCCTCGGCGCCCGCTCCTGTCGCGCCCGCGTTCCCCGTCACGCCAGCCGTGCAGGCGGACGAGGCTGCGCCTGTACGTCCGGGCTGGGCGCAACGCCTCAAGCAGGGGCTGGCCAAAACCCGCGACCGGCTGGGCGGGCAGCTGTCCAGCCTGTTCGGTGTCGGACGCAAGATCGACGCCGAGCTGTACGAAGAGCTCGAAAGCATCCTCATCACCGCCGATGTCGGCGTCGATGCCACGCAGTCCCTGCTCGACACGCTGCAAAAACAGGTGCGGCGCGAAGGCCTGACCGAAGCGTCGGAGTTGCAGGCTGCGCTGAAGCAGGCGCTGATCGATCTGCTGCTGCCGCTGCAGGCGCCGCTCGCCATCACGCGCCAGCAGCCGTTCATCGTCATGCTGGCTGGCGTCAACGGCGCCGGCAAAACCACCACCATCGGCAAGCTTGCCAAGCTGTACCAGTCGCAGGGACTGTCGGTGCTGCTGGCTGCGGGCGACACCTTCCGCGCAGCCGCCCGCGAGCAATTGCAGGTCTGGGGCGAGCGCAACAACGTCACGGTCATCAGCCAGGACAAGGGCGATTCGGCCGCCGTGATTTTCGACGCCATCGCCGCCGCGCGCGCGCGCAACATCGACGTGGTGCTGGCCGACACCGCCGGCCGTTTGCCCACCCAGTTGCATCTGATGGAGGAGATCAGGAAGGTCAAGCGCGTGATCGAAAAAACGGCCCCCGGCGCGCCACACGAAGTGCTGCTGGTGCTCGACGCCAACACCGGACAGAACGCAGTCATGCAAGTCAAAGCCTTCGACGATGCGCTCGGCGTGACCGGACTGGTACTGACCAAGCTCGACGGCACCGCCAAAGGCGGCGCGATTGCCGCGATTGCACAATCCAGAACCAGCCCGGCCCGGCCCATTCCGGTGCGCTATATCGGCGTTGGCGAAAGCCTGGACGATCTGCGTCCGTTTGATGCACGCGAATTTGTCGAGGCGGTCTTCACGCCATGATCAGCTTCAACCAGGTCACCAAACGCTATCCCGGCGGCCATGAGGCCTTGTCCAGCATCAATCTTGTGATTGAAAAGGGCGAGCTGGTGTTCCTCACCGGTCATTCCGGCGCGGGCAAGTCCACCCTGCTCAAGCTCATCGCCGCCATCGAACGTCCCACCAGCGGGGTGGTGTCGGTCAATGGCCAGAACATAAGCCGCCTGTCGCAGCGTGCGGTGCCCTATCTGCGCCGCAATATCGGCCTGGTGTTCCAGGACCACAAGCTGCTGTTCGACCGCACAGTGATCGAAAACGTGGTGTTGCCGCTCGATATCGCAGGCTTTGACCGTCGCGAAGCGTTGAAGCGCGCGCGTGCGGTGATCGACAAGGTCGGCCTGCTCAACCGCGAAAAATCTAATCCGGTCAGCCTGTCAGGCGGCGAACAGCAGCGCCTGTGCATCGCCCGCGCGCTGGTGAGCCGTCCCGCCTTGCTACTGGCCGACGAACCGACCGGCAATCTGGATGCCGGTTACGCCGCCGACATCATGGCGATGTTCCGCGACTTCCATCAGGTGGGCACCACGCTGGTGATCGCCACCCACGACGACCGTGCCATCAGCGCGCTGGGCGGCCGCACTTTGCATCTCGACCACGGAAAAATCACGGAGGGTGCGGCATGAAACATTGGCTGCGTCACCAGAAACATGCGCTCACCACGGCGCTGCGCCGCTTGTTGTCACAACCCGTGGTCACGTTGCTCACCGCGCTGGCAATGGGCGTCGCAATCAGCCTACCCAGCGCGCTGTATCTCATGCTGGGCAATCTCAACCGGCTGGCAGGCGACCTGCCCGCGCAGCCAGAAATCAGCCTGTTTCTCGCCGCCGATGTCACGCCAGTGCAAAAAAGTCTTATTGCGGCTCGCCTCAAGCAAGCCGACATCGCCCAGGCACGTCACATTCCAAAGGAGCAAGCGCTCACGGCGCTCAGCGCTTCCCAGGACTTGGCCGACATAACCGCAGGTCTGACCGAGAACCCGCTGCCGGACGCCTGGGTCGTACGGCCACAGGCTTCCACGCCCGAAGCGCTCACGCACCTGGCCAGCGAACTCGGAAAGTTGCCGGGCGTAGCCGAAACCCAGCTCGACAGCCAGTGGATCGAACGCCTGCAAGCCGCACTCGCCATCGGACGCACCGGAGTGTGGTTGCTGGGCGGCCTGCTTGCCATCGCCCTCATGGCCATCTCGAGCAACGCCATCCGCGCCCGGGTCTTGACCCGCCGCGATGAAATTCATGTGAGTCACCTGATCGGGGCAACCGATCGCTATATTCGGCGCCCATTCATGTATCTGGGAGCACTCCAAGGGCTGCTGGGCGGCCTCGCGGCGGGCGTCGTGCTGGCGCTGGCAGGCGGCATGCTGCACGCACCGGTCGCCCACCTGTCCAGCCTGTATGGAGCAAGTTTCCAACTGCTGCCGCCTGCCGGCACCGAAATCGCGATTGTGCTGGCCATCACGACGCTGACGGGCTGGCTAGGTGCCTGGGTTGCGGCGACGCGCACGCTGCATCAAACATCCGCGCCGCGCTGACAGCTTCCCCCTGATCGGTGGAAAAAAGTCTGTCACAAAAACCTCTATAACCCGTTGATTCATCGAATGCTGAAAATTAGGAAAGGTGGTTCAAAGACTGTCGAAAAGTGCATTTCGCCGTCCCCTGCCTCCTACGCGCGGCCGAAAAAATCATTGCCACCCAGGATCTGGCCGAGCCGGAAGTGATGCTCGCGGTGGAAGTGCTTGAAATCAAGCGTGGTCGCCTGATGGATATCGG
>NCHD01000074.1 GCA_002257045.1 Hydrogenophilales bacterium 16-61-112
TGAAAGATACCTATGGCGCGCCAACTTACGCCTATCAGGTGAGTGGCGAATACGCTATGTTGAAGGCAGCGGCGCAGAATGGCTGGCTGGATGAAAGGGCATGCGTGCTGGAGTCCTTGCTGGCTTTCAAGCGAGCCGGAGCGGACGGCGTGCTGACTTATTTTGCTCGGGATGCGGCACGCTGGCTCAAATCCTGATCAGATCCGACTCATAGACGTTCCGAGCTCTCTGGCTTCCGGGCATTGCCTGCCATAGCTGACGAGTGGTTAACTTGGTAGTTCCACCCATGATCTCCTTTTTTCCGGCTTAACTTATGTCCGTCAAAATACCCAAAGGCTTCACCGGCTTCTCTGAGCGCAACAAGGCTGCTGAAGAGTGGGATAAGACGATTGTCGCCATCTCTCCCTACCAGCTCAAAGACCTGGTTTTACCCGAGCCACAAAGTGCCGCGCCCCAAACGGGCGAGAAAATTGAAGAACAGGCTTTCAAGATCCGCCTGGCACATTCCAGCGAACGGGTGAGTTCGGCCAGCATGCTGGTGCAGCGGAAATATGCAGGTCGCGGGTATAAAACGAGCGGCTTTCAGAAGGTGCCCGAACGCATTACTTTGATGGCATCGCAAAACGACAAAGTAATTGGAACCCTGACCCTTGGCCTAGATACCCCACATGGATTATTGGTCGAAGATTTATACAAGCAGGAAATAGAAGAATTGCGCCAGGCTGGCCGCAAAGTCTGCGAATTGACCAAGCTGGCCGTTGATCAAACCCACGGCTCAAAACACATTCTGGCGTCACTTTTTCATATCGCCTACATATACGGCCGCGTAATGCAGGGCTACACAGATGTCGTAATCGAGGTAAACCCACGTCATGCCGCGTTTTATAAACGGATGCTGGGTTTTACCGATTTCGGCCCCGAACGCATCTGCAGCCGCGTCAATGCGCCTGCCGTATTGCTGCGGCTGGAGTTGGACTATGTTGACCAGCAAATCGAATTGCTCGGCGGAAAAACCGAAAGCGCACATGGCGAACGGTCGCTATACCCTTACTTTTTCAGCAAAACAGACGAAATCGGTATTACCAATCGTGTTACTCACGGGGGTTAGCGTGTTGGGTGTATCTGCATGAGTTTCGATTACAGCGCTGCGTTTGCACGCAACATAGGCTGGTTTACTGACAACGAGCAGCAGCAACTGAAGCACAAACGCGTAGCCATCGCGGGCATGGGCGGAGTCGGCGGCGCCCATCTGCTGACATTTGCGCGGCTGGGTATTGAGAAATTCAACATCGCCGACTTCGACGTTTTTGAATTAGCCAATTTCAACCGTCAGGCGGGCGCCAGCATGTCCAGTCTCAATCGCCCCAAAGTCGACACACTTGCAGCGATGGTGCGCGACATCAATCCGGAAAGTGACTTGAGGCCTTTCCCTGACGGGGTGAACGCGTCAAATCTTGAGCAGTTTTTCCAGGATGTCGATCTTTATGTTGACGGTCTGGATTTTTTTGCCTTCGATGCCCGCGAACAACTTTTTGCCTACTGCGCCAAGCACCGCATCCCTGCGATCACGGTTGCGCCCCTGGGCATGAGTGCGGCATTACTGAACTTCCTGCCAGGCGGCATAAGCTTTGAAGATTACTTTCAGTTGTCAGGTCGCGGCGAACTGGAAAAAGCCGTGCGTTTTCTTGTTGGACTTGCCCCCGGATTGTTGCATCGCCACTACCTCGCCGATAAAAACAAGGTCGACCTGAAACAGCAAAAGGGACCCTCAACCGTAATTGCCTGTCAGCTATGCGCAGGCGTAGCGGCCAGCGAAGCAGTCAAAATACTGCTGCAACGTGGCAAGGTCTGGAGCGCACCGCACGGCATCCAGTTCGACGGCTACCGCAACCAGATCGCCCATACCTGGCGCCCCGGCGGCAACCGTCATCCGCTTAACCGAATCGCCATCGCCATCGCACGCCGCCAACTAGGGCTGGCTTGATGGAAGCGTTTACGCCGGATCAGGTTCGTAGCATGCTGCAAAGCGCCATCCAGGCGCCATCGGCCGACAACCACCATCCCGTGCGCTTTCAGCTTGATGGCTCACGCATCCTGGTTCACCACACCCGAACCACATGGGAACAGCCGGGGTATCAGCGTGTGCTCGACCTGCTTTCGCTCGGCGCCCTGGCAGAAAATCTCGTCATTGCTGCCAGCCGGTATGGCGCGAGGGCGGAAATAAATCTCCTTCCCGACCCCGACCAACCCGGACTCGCGTTAAGCATTGACCTGCAGCCTGATGTGGCACAGAGCGACCCTTTGTGGCACGAAATCCCGATACGCCACACCAGTCGCCAGTTTCGTTTTCGGGGGCCACCTTTTGATGTAGCCGAGCGCGCTCAACTGGATGCCATTACTCACGCCCATCCCTCGTGTACGCTGCATTGGCTTGAAACTGCCGCCGATCGAAACCCTGCGCTTGCCCTGATGCGGCGAGCCGAAACCGAACGTTTCCGCAACCGGATCTTGCACGCAGAGCTTTTCACCGCCATCCGATTTGACGTCGGCTGGCGCGACACCAGCGAAACAGGCCTGCCACCCGGCGCGCTGGGGGTTGAGTTGCCCTTGCGCGGTCTCTTTGCAGCGCTTCGCTATTGGCCGGTCATGCGTATGGCCAACCGGTTTGGCGCACACCATTTTTTGGGTTTGCGTTCCTGCGACTTGCCGTGCCGGCTTGCCCCCAACCTGGGTGTGTTGACCGTAAAAAAAATCGACACGCCATCAGTCTTCGATGCGGGCCGCGCTTTCCAGCGGATCTGGCTGACCACAACCCGTCTGGGACGCGTCCTGCAGCCCATGCCCGCATCGGCACTCTACGCGCTGGATGGCGCAGATGCGGCAGGCATCCCGAAAGCGTTGCAGCATGGCCTGGCTGAGGGCTGGAAAACCCGATTCGGTTCGGGTGTGCCGGTCATGTTATTCAGAACAGGCCGAGCACAGCCTCCATTCGTCACGGCCGGCCGGCCAGCCATCGACAGCTTTCTGAAAGCCTTCTGAACCAAGCTTCTTCCCGCACAAGTGAAACCGCCCGACCTCTTGTCGGATCCTTGCTTCCCAGCTTGGCTACGTTCACTCGGCATCGCCACACCCCCGAAACACCTACGCCCCAAGCCGCAAGCCGCAAGCCGCAAGCCGCAAGCCGCAGCGAGTGTCGAAAAAATTTACAATTCCAGTACTCCAGCAGCCAAGAAAATATTTAAATCATTGTATTTAAAGAGTATATTTTATTTGGCATGCTACGTGCTTTATAGATTGGCGTGAAGCTGGTCGCCTGGCTCGCAAGATTGCAATCCCACCATTCCTCATAAGGAGTTTGAAATGAACAAAAAGATTATCGCATCGGCAATTGCCGCTCTGGGCCTGGCGGCTTCCGGTTCCGCTTCAGCTATCGTTGTTGGTGGCGTGGACTTTGGCGCAGCTGGCGAGACAGCCCACATCGAAACCTCGACCGTTGCTGAAACATTCGTGAATGCTCCTGGCCAAACCCTGCTGGGATACGGCCAGATCAACACCGTCAATGGCAACCTTTTTTACTCGAACGGTGGCGCCGACCGTCTGTACTTCGTTTTTGACTACAACGTGCTGACCTTTAACGCTGCGAGCGGTGATGCCACATTTGATAATGGCAACATGAGCGTTTACATGCTGCCCACGTTCAACCTGCTGAACCAGAGCTCGGCTGCCAATCTCGCGTTGATCACTGGCGGCACCCTGTGGGCAACGCTGAGCGGCCACCCTGAAAATGGCGGTCCTGAAGAACTGACCGCAGCAGGCATATTGACTGGCGCCACCATTGCCTTTACGGGTTCCGGTTTGCTGGACATGGTCTCCGGCCCCAATGGTGTCATGGAATTCCTCGACAGCAATGGCATTGACGACGGCGCAGGTGGCTTTGCTGATATCCTGCTTACTTCCTCGGGCAGCAATAATGTGCTGAACCCTAAAGACAATACAACTGGCTGTAAGACGGGCCAGGCTGCTCCAGGTCAGTGGTGTATCGCTGGCTCAGCTGACTTGCGTGGCCTGACCACCGTGCCGGAACCCGGTGTCTTGGCTCTGGTTGGTCTGGGCCTCCTGGGCATGGGCGTCTCGCTGCGTAAGCGCAAGGCTGCCTGAATTTGCTGATCAGACAGACCCGGGTTCCGGTCTGTCTGTTTCACTTGAACCCGCGCTTGCCAGTCCAGCGCGGGTTTTTTATTGCCTTGAAGTTTTGCCCCCAGTTTTTCAGCTATCTGAATACCCAGATCAGGTTACGGTCAATTGCCGGGTAGCCGCTCCCTGGGCCCGCCCCCTCTGACAAGCAGGGAGACTGCCGGACAACAGACGCCGTAGGCAGGAATAGCGCTCATCAGGAAAGCCGGCAGGTTCACGAAGCCCCGGGGCAGCAACTGTGCCTGGCAGATTTGACTGCCAGGAATAAGCCAGTAAAACAAGCCTCCAATCAGGCGAGAACAGATTGCCCGGCTTCAGCCTCGATAGAGCGACAGCTCTCCAAGGCGCAAACGAAATACAAGCCGCCCGAACAGCCGCCCGCTTTGCCCCCCTCAGCCCCAACAAACAAACAGGCGCAATCTGCTCAAAGGCTATTGAGCAGGATTTTGGCTGCTGCCGCTTCAGGAAATGCCGGAGATTTAGCCAGCAGCTTTTCCAACTCAGCACGTGCCTGGGTTTTGGATCCAGTTTGCGCCAATGCAACGGCAAGGTGATAACGCAAAGTCGGAATATTAGGCTGCACAGACACCGCATTCTGGATCAGTTGCAAGCCACGCGCGCTTTGTCCTTGCTCCAGCAGGATCCAACCCAGGGTATCCTGGGTGGCTGCATCCTTTGGACTGAGCTTGTAGGCTTTTTCAGCCGTTGCACGTGCGCGTGGATCCTTTTGCTGCTGGTAAAGCGCAGCCAGGTTATTAAGTGCCAGCGCATTGTTCGGCATCTGCTGCAATATCACCTCATATTGCCCAATGGCTTCGGGGGTGCGTTCGCTGTTCATGTAATGCTGGGCCAGATACGCACGCACTGGAAAATCGGCAGGTTGCGCCTTGAGCCATTGGGTAATCTGATTGTCAGCTTGACTGACGTTTCCCGCCAGAAAAGCCGCTTGATGCCACTGGATGAATGTCGTGTTCTTTCGTTCGATCGTCAGTGCCTGCATAAAGGCTTGTGCCGCAGCGGCCGGTTGTTTCGCTGCCAGCTGCGCTTTGCCTTCCATCAGGAATCCAGCTACGGATTTGGGATGGGCGAGTTGCATCTGACGCGCGACACGCAGCGCTTCGCCGGTGCGTCCACTCCGGATTTCAAGATCGACCAAGGTTTCCTGTGCCGGCTGGAAGTCTGGCTGAATCGTCAACACCTTGTTAAGGGTAATCCGTGCGGCATCCCGTTTTCCGAGGCTGAGCTGCGTTTGAGCCAGTTTCATTTGCGCTGCGACTGCCTGGGGCATTTTCTCAGCGAGGCGCATCGCTGAAGCCAGCGCATTGCCCTTCTGTCCGGCAGCAAGCTGGGCGGTTCCCAGCAAATCAAGCGCGACCAGGCTGTCCGGTAGCGCCTGCAAGGTTTCATTGGCAATCGCAAGAGCTTTAGGGTATTCCTGATTGCCGATATAGAGCGAGACAAGTCGCTGTCGCGGCTCAAGTGCTTTCGGGTGAGCAGCGGCAGCTTTTTTGAGCCAGTTCAGCGCCGCAGGGCTGTTCTGTTGCAGGGTTTCCAGCTGGGCGAGCGCCAGCATGGCTTGAAGGTGATTTTCATGCTTGCTGAGCACGCCTTCAAAGCGTTTCCGCGCAGCATCAGGACGCTTCTCGTATAAGTCGAGTTGGGCCAGGCTGGCAATCGCCGGATAAAAATCCCGGTCGGTCGCCAGCGCCGCTTCAAAACTGGTGCGGGCGCGAACGAGGTCGTTCTTTCCGGTAAACGCCTGGCCGCGCAGCACGCTGACTGCCGGGTTCCCGGGCAACTTCCGTTCCATGCTCTCAATAGTCGACAGGGCCTTGTCGAATTGCTGCTGTTCAAGATAGGCCAAGACCAACAGATTGTCGGCCTCGTGTTGCTTGGGTGTCATGGCTGCAGCGGCCTGAAGCTCAGGCAGGCCATGCGGAAAATCCCCCGCGCTGAGGTGATTGATCCCCATGCGCGTGCGCAGAGCGGCATTATTCGGATCAATGGCGGCGGCACGCGCGAACCATTCTGCAGCACGTGCTGAATCCTGCTTGGCGCGGCTCGCCTCCCCCGCAAGGGTCAGCGCCTGGACATCTTGTGAATCAGGCGTCAGAAGCGGGGCGAGCGTTTCTAGGGCTTTGTCAGCCTGGTTTTGTTTGATTTGCGTTGCCGCCAGTATCCTCGTGGCATAGTCCTGCCCCGGATAACGCGCCAGGTAGCGTTGCAGATACGATTCAGCCTGCTCATAGGAGCCCAGTTCAAAGGCGGTTGCGCCTGCCAGCAAGGTGCTTGGCAAATGCCTGGGCATGGTTTTGAAGACTTCCTGCAGTGCACTTTGGGTTGCCGGGAAGTTTTTTTGCTGGAACAGCAGTAAGGCGCGCACGTAATACGCTGGCGCAGTTTTCGGCATCAGCTTTTCAACCTGTTCGATATCGACCCGAGCTGCCTCAACTTGCCCGGCTTTCAGGTTGAGGGTAATCCGGTTTTGCAGCGCCTCCAGGTTATCCGGCTCGGCTTTCAACACCTCGCCATAAGCGGCCAGTGCAGCTTGAGGGTTGTTGTTTAACTGCTCCCAGTCGCCGATAAACATTCGGGTACCGGCTTGCTCGGCGGGCAGCTTGATAGCCTCGTCGAGCCAGGCGCGCGCCTGTTTCATCTCGCGCTTGGCAACCGCACATTGCGCCAGCCCCCAGTAGGTCTGGGGTATGCGCGCATCTACCGCACGCGACTGCTGAAACATGTCGCAACCTTCCTTGAGCTTGCCCAACTTGAGTAGCGCATGTCCGCGCAATTGAAGGATGCGCGCACGATTGGTCGGCGATGTTTGGTCACCTGGCTGAATCTCATCAATTACACGCTGGTATTCGCCCATTAGCAGCAAGGCCTCACCCACCAGTGGCTGCACGACTTCACGGTTGGTCCCCAGTTGCTGGGCACGATTGAGTTCCTTTTCGGCTTCAGCCCCCTGGCGGGTTTTCAAATAAATCTGACCGAGCAGCAGCCGGGCTCCCGCGCTGTCAGGATTTTTCTGCAACGCGTTCTTGAGCTCGACAATACTGCCTTGAAGCTTGCCGTTGTCCTCAAAGTCCTTGGCACGCTGAATGTGCTCCTGCTCGGTCAGATTCGCCGTGCTGTCACAGCCTGAAAGCGCGACGGGTACGGATAAAGCAAGCACGCTGGCCGGTTGGCTGGCGGTTTCAATCTAGTGATTATTTTTACAGCTGCTTGTCGAGGCAATACGCTGGGGTCAGTGCGCGGCTTCCCAATTATGTCCCGCCCCAACACCGACCCGCAACGGCACTTTAAGTGCAGCCACATTACACATATAACCAGGCAGTTCGGCGCGTACGTGGTCGAGTTCGTGCTCGGGCACTTCGAGTATGAGTTCATCGTGCACCTGGAGCAGCAGGCGGCTATCCATCTGCTCGCGGTCGAGCCAGCCCTGCACGGCGATCATCGCCAGCTTGATGAGGTCGGCGGCGGTGCCCTGCATCGGCGCGTTGATCGCGGCACGCTCGGCGGCCTGGCGGCGTTGCGGGTTTTTGGCGTTGATTTCCGGCAGGTAGAGCCGGCGGCCGAACACGGTTTCGACATAGCCTTGGCTACGCGCGGCTTCGCGGGTGCGCTGCATGTAGTTTGCCACCCCCGGATAACGCGCGAAATAACGGTCGATGTAGGCCTGCGCGGCGGAACGGTCCAGATTGAGTTGGCTCGCCAGGCCGAACGCCGACATGCCGTAGATCAGACCGAAGTTGATGACCTTGGCCATGCGCCGCTGTTCGCTGTTCACCTCAAGCAGCGGCACGCCGAACACTTCGGCGGCAGTGGCAGTGTGAATGTCGCGGTCTTCGGCAAACGCAGTCAGCAAGCCGACGTCGTCCGACAGATGGGCCATGATGCGAAGTTCAATCTGCGAATAGTCGGCCGACACCAGCTGATGCCCGGGCGGCGCGATGAAGGCTTCGCGGATGCGGCGGCCCTCCAGGGTACGCGCGGGAATGTTCTGCAGATTCGGCTCCGAACTGGACAGGCGACCGGTGACAGCAGTGGCCTGCGAATAGCTGGTGTGGACGCGCCCGGTGGCTGGGTGAATCATCTGCGGCAGCTTGTCGGTATAGGTCGATTTCAGCTTGGCCATGCCACGA
>NCHD01000075.1 GCA_002257045.1 Hydrogenophilales bacterium 16-61-112
CGAGCCGCCGGTGATGACGATGCCGGACGACAGCAGCTCCTCGAATCCGCTGCGGCGCAGTTCGGCCTGCACCAGCGAATACAGTTCCTCCATGCGCGGTTCGATGAACTCGGCCAGCGTCTGCTTCGACAGCGTGCGCGGCGGACGGTCGCCGATGCCCGGCACTTCGATCATGTCGCGCGCATCGGCCAGCTGGCGCAGCGCGCAGCCGTACTGGATCTTGATGTCCTCGGCTTCCTTCGGCGGTGTGCGCAGCGCCACCGCGATGTCGTTGTTGACCTGGTCGCCAGCCACCGGAATGACGGCGGTGTGGCGGATCGCGCCATCGGTGAACACGGCGATGTCGGTGGTGCCGCCGCCGATGTCGACCAGACAGACGCCGAGCTCCTTTTCGTCTTCGGTCAGCACCGCCATCGCCGAGGCCAGCGGCTGCAACACCAGATCGCCGACCTCGATGCCGCAGCGGCGCACGCACTTGATGATGTTCTGCGCCGCCGACACCGCGCCGGTGACGATGTGGACTTTGACTTCCAGCCGCACCGCGCTCATGCCGAGTGGGTCGCGCACATCTTCTTGGCCATCGACGATGAATTCCTGCGGGATGGTGTGCAGGATCTGCTGGTCGGTGGGGATGTTGACTGCACGCGCGGTATCCACCACGCGGTCGACGTCCATCTGGCTGATTTCCTTGTCCTTGATGGCATACATGCCATGCGAGTTGAAGCTCTTGATGTGGCTGCCCGCGATGCCGGTGAAGACCTCGCGGATCTTGCAGTCGGCCATCAGCTCGGCTTCTTCCAGCGCGCGCTGAATGGCGTTGACGGTGGCTTCGATGTTGACCACCACGCCTCGCCGCAAGCCGCGCGAGGGATGGGTGCCCATGCCGATGATGTCGAGCGTACCTGCGTCGTTGATTTCGGCAACGATGCAGACGATCTTGGAGGTGCCGATATCGAGACCGACGACCAGGTTTTTTGGGTCTCTTGGCTTGCTCATGCTGCGCTCATGTAGGACTCGGTTTAAAAGGGGAAACGCCTTTGGGCATCCGTACGGAAAAGCCGTCGGCGTAGCGCAAATCGACGCGGAGAGGAAGAATCGGCGCGGCCGCTTTGGGAGCGACGGCCGTGGCCGCCAGCGACACGGCCTGATCCGGAGCAGGCGTTGCCTGCGCGCTGATCAGGCGCGGGTAATAACTGACAAAGCGTGCCAGCCGCGCATCGGTTTGCTGGCGCCCCAGCACCAGCTGCATGCCGTTGTCGAGGCGGATTGACCACGCCCGGCGCGGCGACAGGCGCAGTTCTGCGATGCGCATGTCGAGCGGTTTGAGTTCGGCCTGGTAGCGGCGATAGGCGGCGACCACTTCTGCGCTGCTGCCTTCCGGACCTGACAGGCGCGCCAGTTCGTCGTCCGTTGCGGCAACGAACACGCCACCATCAGCGTTCACCAGCGCGTTGTCGTTCCAGCGCGCCAGCGGTTCCTGCTCGACCAGCGACACCACCAGCGTGTCGGGCCAGCGTCGCTCGACCCGCGCTTCGCGCACCCACGGCAGTTTTTCCAGGCTTTCGCGCACGTTGTCGAGGTCGACGGTAAAGAACGTGCCGCGCACCCGGCGCTCCGCCACCAGCCGAATCTGCTCCTCGGTGACGTGCGCCACCGGGGTTTTGACTTCCAGTGTCGTCAGCGCAAACCACGGCCGCGCCATCACCCAGCTGGTCGCGCCGTAGGCCAGGAGGCCGAGCGCGCCCCAGGTCAGCACGCGGGCGACCTGATTCAGCGGATGGTGGGCGAGCTCGTACTTCCAGCAGATAGGGGTTGCCGAGGCTGTCGCGCATGACGTCGACACGGCCCCAGCCGCGCCCGCCGACCAGCCGGAACGCGTCCAGCGCCAGTTGGCGCAAGGCCTGTTCGTCGGCGTCCGGCAGGCCGGCCGGGCAGTGGTACTGGGTGTCGTTGCGCAGGTATTTTGCGTCGAAGTCGTAGAACGCGGCGTCCTTGGCTGGCTCCAGGCGGATCAACGGCAAGGCGCGGTCGCCGAGGATGCCGACGGTGAATTCCGGGCCATCGATGAAGGTTTCGGCCAGCACCAGCGGGTCGTGTTCGGCGGCGGTTTTATAGGCCGCTTTCAGCGTGCCTGCCGCGGTGACCTTGCTCATGCCGATGCTGGAACCTTCGCGCGCGGGCTTGACAAAAATCGGCAGGCCGAGCTGCTTTTCCACCGCAGCAAAATCGCTGTCGGCGTTGAGCATGGCCCAGTCGGCGGTCGGCAGGCCGGCCGCGCGCCACAACAGCTTGGTACGCCATTTATCCATGCCAAGCGCCGAGGCCATCACGCCGCTGCCGGTGTAGGGCATGCCCAGCACTTCGAGCGCGCCCTGCATGCAGCCGTCTTCGCCCAGCCGCCCATGCAGCGAAATGAACACGCGGTCGAATTCGCCGCTGATCAGGTCGCCAAGGTTGCGCGTGGCCGGGTCGAATGCATGCGCGTCGATGCCCCGACGCTGCAAGGCGGCCAGTACTGCCGCGCCGCTGTTGAGCGACACCGGGCGCTCGGCCGAGGTGCCGCCCAGCATGACGGCGACTTTTCCGAATTGATTTGCTGCTGACGCGTTCACTGCCGTTCTCCAATAATTCTTACTTCGCGAATCAGCCGCACATTGGTGCGCGCCTCCACGCTGTCTTCCACATGTTCGATCAGGCGTTCGATGTCGGCCGCGCAGGCATGGCCGAGGTTGACGATGAAGTTGGCGTGTTTTTCCGACACCTGCGCATCGCCGATGCGAAACCCCTTGAGTCCGCAGGACTCGATCAGGCGTGCGGCATGATCGCCGGGCGGATTGCGGAACACCGAACCGGCGTTGGGCAGGTTCAAGGGCTGCGACGCAATGCGTTGTTTCAGCAGCGTTTTGATAGTTTCGCGCGAGGCCGCGCCGTCGCCTTTTTCCAGCCGGAACCAGCCGCCGACAAACCATTCCTGATGGGGCTGCTTCAAGGCCACATGCCGGTAGCCGGTAACGTATTCGCCCGGCAGCCGTTCATTCAGCTGCCCCTGGCGGTTGAGCGTCAGCACCTGCACCAGCTTGTCCCAGGTTTCGCCGCCGTAGCAGCCGGCGTTCATCGCAATCGCGCCACCGACGGTGCCGGGAATGCCCGCCCAGAATTCACCGCCGACCAGATTGTTGTTGGCGGCAAAGCGCGCCAGCTTGGGCGACGCTACGCCCGCCTGGGCGTAAATCAGTGCGGTATCCCGTCCAATCGGTGCGGGTGGCATGCCCTGGGTGCGCGACTCGATCGCGAGCTTTTTCAGCACGCCGTGCAGCAGGATCACCACGCCTGTGACGCCGCCGTCACGCACCAGCAGATTGCTGCCAAGCCCGAGCATGTGGATTTCTTCGTGCGCGGGCAACGAGCGCACCAGCCAGGACAGATCGTCCAGATCGGCCGGAATGTAGACGCGCTGTGCGTCCCCACCGGCGCGCCATGACACGTGCTTGCTCATCGGCTCGTTGTAAAGAAAATGCCCGCGCAGCGTCGGTGCAGCCCCGCCGCCCAGATCCATCTCGCTCATGCGAAAGTCATGCCGCATGCGGTGCCTCCAGGGTGGGGGCCAGTTGGCCGATGCTGCCCGCGCCCATCACCAGCACGACATCTCCGGCCTGTGCCAGATCGTTGACGCTGGCGGCCAGGTCGGCCACGCTTTCCACGAACACCGGCTCGACCTTGCCTGCCACCCGGACTGCGCGCGCGAGTGCACGGCCGTCTGCCGCCACGATCGGTGCTTCGCCGGCTGGATAGACTTCGGTCAGCAGCAGTACGTCGGTTTCCGACAGCACTTTGACGAAGTCCTCGAAGCAGTCGCGCGTGCGCGAGTAGCGGTGCGGCTGGAACACCAGCACCAGCCGCCGACCCGGAAACGCGCCGCGCGCGGCAGCCAGCGTGGCGGCCATTTCCACCGGGTGGTGCCCGTAGTCGTCGACCAGACAGTAATGCCCCCCGTCCTTGGCCGGCAGTTCGCCGTAGCGCTGGAAGCGGCGGCCGACGCCGTGAAAATCAGCCAGCGCTTTAACGATGGCGGCGTCGTCAGCGCCGACTTCGGTCGCCACCGCAATCGCCGCCAGTGCGTTCAGCACGTTGTGCATACCGGGATGATTCAGCACGATGTCGAGGTCGGCCACGCCTTCACGCTGCACGGTGAAATGCATCAAGCCCTGCTCGAAGCGCGGATGGATTGCCCGCACCTGCGCCGCCTCGTCAAACCCATACGTGGTGATCGGCTTGGTGATGCGCGGCAGGATTTCACGCACGTGCGGGTCGTCGATGCACAGCACCGCCATGCCGTAGAAAGGCAGCCGCTGGCAAAAATCGACGAAGGCGGTTTTCAGGCGCTCGAAATCATGGCCGTAGGTGTCCATGTGATCGGCGTCGATGTTGGTGACAATCGCGATCACCGGCGTCAGATAGAGGAACGAGGCGTCGGATTCGTCGGCCTCGGCCACCAGAAAATCGCCCTTGCCGAGCCGTGCATTGGTGCCGGCCGCGGTGAGCTTGCCGCCAATGACATAGGTCGGATCCATCCCCGCCTCGCCGAGGATGCTGGCAACCAGACTGGTGGTTGTAGTCTTGCCATGGGTACCCGCAATCGCGATGCCGCGCTGCAGCCGCATCAATTCCGCCAGCATCAGCGCGCGCGGCACGATGGGCACTTTTTTCTCGCGCGCGGCGATGACTTCGGGGTTGGTCTCTGCAACAGCGGTCGAGGTGACTACTGCGTCGGCGTCGGCGATGTTCTCGCTGGCGTGATTGTGGTGAATGTGCGCACCCAGTTTCGCCAGCCGCTGTGTCACCGCGTTGTCGGCCAGATCGGAGCCCGACACGGCATAGCCCAGATTCAGCAGCACCTCGGCGATGCCGCTCATGCCGACGCCGCCGATGCCGACGAAATGGATGTGTTTGACGGCGTGCTTCATCTTGCCCTCCGGGCAGTGGGTGAGAGGTGGGAGGCAAGCAGTGAGGGGTAAGGGGCGAGGTAGCTCATGTGTTATTCCCTGACCCCTGAACCCTCCGCCAGGGCCTCGCAAATATCAGCGACGCGTGCAGTCGCATCGGGTTTGGCCAGTGCGCGCGCCTTGTCCGCCATCGCCGCCAGTTTGTTGCGGTCAAGCTCGCCGATCAATGCGGCCAGCTTGTCCGCGGTTACGTCTTTTTGCTGTATCAGCCAGGCCGCTCCGGCATCAGACAGAAATTCGGCATTGCCGGTCTGATGATCGTCGACCGCGAACGGGAACGGCACCAGCACGGCGGGCACCCCGGCGCAGGCCAGTTCGGCGACCGTCATCGCGCCGGCGCGGCAGATGGCGAAATCGCAGGCGCGGTATGCGGCCGCCATGTCTTCGATGTAATCGCGCACGTCGGCTGCGACCCCGGCGGCGGCGTAATTCGCGCGCAGGATATCGAGATGCTGGCGGCCGGATTGATGCACCACGACCGGACGCTGTTCTACGGGAAGCATGGCCAGCGCTTTGGGTACCAGATCGTTCAGCGCCTGCGCGCCCAGGCTGCCGCCCACCACCAGCAGCTGCAGCGCGCCTGTGTGTTCGGTTGCGGGGGTCGCGACGATGTCGGTACGGACGGGATTGCCCACCCACTCCGTGGTGACGCGGCGGCAGGGAATCGGCTTATCGTTGGCATGCGTGAACACCTTGGGGAAGGCGGTCAGCACGCGATCGGCCAGGCAGGCGAGCACGCGGTTGGTCAGCCCGCCGACCGAATTCTGTTCATGGATGACCAGCGGCTTGCCCAGCAGGCTCGCCATCATGCCGCCCGGAAACGCAGTGTAGCCGCCCATGCCAAGCACCACATCGGGCCGGCGTTGCAGGATCGCGCGAAGGCTTTGCCAGAAGGCGAGCAGCAGGGTGGCGGGCAGCAGCAGTTTTTTCAGCCAGCCCTTGCCGCGCACGCCACCCATCGACACCCACACCATGTCGATGCCGGCGGCCGGCACCACGCGTGCTTCGAGGCCGTTTTGCGTGCCGAGCCAGAACACGTCCCAGCCGCGCGCACGCAGCGCGTCGGCCACCGCCAGCGCGGGGTAGACGTGGCCGCCGGTGCCGCCGGCCATCACCATCAGGGTACGGTTCGCCACGGCCATTAGAAGGTTTTCCCCCGCATCATCTGCCGGTTTTCCCAGTCGATGCGCAACAGCACGGCTATCGCCAGGCAGTTGGCGAGAATGCCGCTGCCGCCGAACGACAGGAAGGGCAGGGTCAGTCCCTTGGTCGGCAGCAGACCGACGTTCACCCCCATATTGATCAGCGACTGCACGCCGATCCAGATGGCGATGCCTTGCGCCACCAGCGCGTTGAAATTGCGCTCCAGCTGCGCGGCGCGCAGGCCGATCAGGAAGGCCTTGGCGATCAGCCAGGCGAACAGGCCGATGACCACGAGCACGCCGATGAAACCGAACTCTTCGGCGATCACGGCGAGGAGAAAGTCAGTATGTGCTTCTGGCAGGTAGAACAGCTTTTCGACGCTGCCGCCGAGACCGAGGCCGAGCCACTCGCCGCGGCCGAAGGCGATCAGCGCGTGCGAGAGCTGATAGCCCGCGCCGTAGGGGTCTTCGAACGGGCCCTTGAGAAAGGTTTGCACGCGCTGCAGCCGGTACGAGGAAGAGAAGATCAGCGCGGCAAAGCCGATCACCAGCATGACGATGAGGCCGGCAAACACTTTCCAGTTGAGCCCGCCGAGGAACAGGATGCCCATGGCAATCGCCACGATCACCACGAAGGCACCGAAGTCCGGCTCGGACAGCAGCAGCAGCCCGGTCAGCAGCATCACGCCCGCCATCGGCAGAAAGCCTTTCTTGAGGTCGTGCATGAACGCGGCCTTGCGGGTGGTGTAGTCGGCGGCGTACAGCACGGCGAGCAGCTTCATCAGTTCGGACGGCTGCAGGTTGGCGAAGCCGAGCGGAATCCAGCGGCGGCTGCCCTTAACCTCGTGGCCGATGCCGGGAATCAGCACCACGATCAGCAACAGCAGGCCAAGCAGAAAAATATAGGGAGCGATCTGCTGCCAGATCCGCATCGGGATCTGGAACGCCGTGACGCCTACCCCCATGCCTGCGAGGATGAACATCCCCTGCCGTATTAAATAATATTCGCCGTTGTTGCCGGTGTATTTGGCGGCCTCGGCGATCGCGATCGAGGCCGAATAAATCATCACCCAGCCGAGTGCCAGCAGACCCAGCGTCAGCCACAGCAGGCTGAAATCGAGCTCGGCACTGGGTTTGGGCGCGCGCGCGGTGTAGAGCATCAGCCGGCACTCCTTTGCGCAGCGAGCTTGTGCACCGCCTGGACGAAAACTTCGGCGCGGTGCGCGTAATTGCGGAACATGTCAAAGCTGGCGCACGCGGGCGACAGCAGCACGGCGTCGCCAGGATGGGCAAGGCGGTGCGCCTGCTCAACCGCGGACGGCAGGCTGCCTGCCGGATAGGTCTCAATGCCACAGCCCTCGAGGGCGGCCGAAATCAGCGGCGCATCGCGGCCGATCAGCAGTACCGCGCGGGCGTTGGCCTCGACTGCGGCCTTGAGCGGACTGAAGTCCTGTCCCTTGCCGTCGCCGCCCAGGATCACCACTGCACGGCGTGCGCCCAGGCCATACAGCGCAGCCTCGGTGGCGCCGACGTTGGTGCCCTTGGAGTCGTCGTAATAGGTGACGCCTTCGATTTCGGCGACTTTTTCGACCCGGTGCGGCAGCCCCTTGAAATGGGCAAGCCCGCGCAACAGGGTCGCCATCGGCAAGTCCAGCGTGCGGGTCAGCGCCAGCGCCGCCAGCGCGTTGGCGACATTGTGCAGGCCGTTGACCTGCAGCGCGGACATCGGCATCAGCATGTCGCCGCCGAGGCACAACTCGTCCTCGCACAGGCCGAAGTGTTCATCGTCCGGGCAGCGGTCGAGGCCAAAGCTGATGACCTTCCGCCCGGACAGCGTCATCGCCAGTGTGCGCGGGTCGTCGCGGTTCAGCACCTGCACGCCGTCGCCGTTGAATATCCGCGCCTTGGTTGCGGCGTAGGCGGCCAGGCTGGCATAGCGGTCCATATGGTCTTCGCTGACGTTGAGCACGGTCGCTGCGGTGGCATTGAGGCTGGAGGTGGTTTCGAGCTGAAAGCTGGAGAGTTCCAGCACCCATACCTGGGGCGCTGCGTCATGGCCGGTTTCCACTTCGAACAGGGCGTCCAGCACCGGCAGGCCGATGTTGCCGGCCACGCAGGTCGCCAATCCGGCGAGGCGGCACATCTCACCGCACATGGCGGTGACCGTGCTTTTGCCGTTGCTGCCGGTGATCGCAAGCAGGCGCATCGGTGCGACTTGCTCGGGGGTGGCGGCGCGCGCGACGTTGATGGCGGCCAGGGCGCGTGCGAACAGTTCGACGTCGCCCACCACTTCCACCCCGCCGGCGATGGCCGCAGCCACCGCCGGCTCGGCCAGCGGCACGCCGGGGCTGAGCACCAGCAGATCGGCCGCCTGCAACTGGGCGGGGTCGAACGCGCCGGTAGTGAGCGTCACGCCGGGCGCCAGTGCGGCCAGACGCGCCGCTTGCGGCGGCGTGTCGCGGCTGTCGGCCACGCTCACCTGCGCGCCGCGCGCCTGCAGCCAGCGCGCGCACGACAGGCCGGTGTCGCCCAAGCCGAGCACCAGAACATTCTTGCCGGAGAGGTTCAGGCTGTCGTAGTTCATCGGAGTTTCAGGCTCGCCAGGCCGATCAGCACCAGCATCATCGAAATGATCCAGAAGCGGACCACGACCTGCGTCTCTTTCCAGCCCTTGAGTTCGTAGTGGTGGTGCATCGGCGCCATCAGGAACACCCGCTTGCCGCGCGTCTTGAACGAGGCGACCTGGATCATCACCGACAGGGTTTCCATGACGAACACGCCGCACATGATGAACAGCACATGGCCAACTCGCCGGCGCCGGGAACGTGGGGTACGCCGAGGTACTTGGAGAACACCGCATTGCCGGCGACGTAGGCGAAGACCGCCAGCGCCGACGCCACCATCACGGTCGGCAGAATGGCCAGGCCGTCGAGACCGTCGGTCAGGTTGACCGCATTGCTGGAGCCGACGATGACGAAGTACACCAGCGCGATGAAGGCCACCGCCGACAGGCTGCGCCAGTCGTCGATCCAGCCGATGGCGCCAAAGCCAACCAGCGTGGCGAGGGCAACCCACACGTAATCGTTCGACAGATCCGCCCACAGCAGAGTGGTGATGGCGACCGACATCAGGATCAGCACACCACCCATGGTCGGCGTGCCGGCTTTGACCAGATGCGTCTGTGGGCCGTCGTTACGCACTGACTGGCCGATTTTCAGCGCGGTGAGCTTGCGGATCACCAGTGGGCCGAGGATGAAGGAAATCGTCAGCGCGGTGAGCATCGCCATCACCGCGCGCAGCGTCAGGTAATTGAAGACGTTGAAGGCACGGATGTCCTGGCCCAGATAATGAAACAGCCACAAGAGCATGTCAGGGAGTCTCCATAAAGCTGTTGACCACGCGTTCCATCTGCATGAAGCGCGAGCCCTTGACCAGCACGGTGGTGTCCGGTGCCAGGGCGTTTTCGAGTTCGGCGAGCAGTTCCTGGATGCGCTCGAAATGCATCGCGCCAACGCCGAATGCGCCGACGGTTTCTTTTGTAAGCTCGCCCAGCGCCAGCAGGCGGTCGACGCCCGCCGCGCGTGCGGCAAGCCCGATCTGCGCGTGCATCGCGGCGGCGTCTTCGCCCAGCTCGCCCATGTCGCCCAGCACCAGCAGTTTCTTGCCGGGCTGTTGCGCCAGCACCGCCAGCGCGGCCTTCACCGAATCCGGATTGGCGTTGTAGGTGTCGTCGATGAAAGTGCTGCCGTGAAGCGCGGGTTTGCGCTGCAGCCGCCCCTTGACGCCGGTAAAACCGGACAGGCCGGCGACGATGCTGCGGTGGCCGACGTCGAGCGCGCAAGCCGTGGCGGCAGCCGCGAGCGCGTTCATCACGTTGTGGAGGCCAGGCACCTGCAGCGCAATTTCGCAGCGGCCGCTCGGCAGGGTGACGCTGAGGGCCGAGCCGAATGCGGCAGGCGTGAACTCAGCGTGCACCTTGGCCGATGGGTCGAGGCCGAAATCGATGGCCGGCCGCCGCGCGTTCTGCTCGCGCCACAAGTGGGCGTGGGCGTCGTCGGCGTTGAATATCGCGATGCCCGTCTCGGCAAGGCCGTTGAATATCTCGCCCTTGGCGCGCGCGATGTTTTCCACCGAGCCGAGAAACCCGATGTGCGCCGTCAGCGCATTGATGACCACGGCGATGGCGGGCCGCGCCAGGCGGGTTAGATAATCGATCTCGCCGGCGTGGTTCATGCCCATTTCCAGCACAGCGTAGCGATGTGACTCGCGCAGGCGCAGCAGCATCAGCGGCAGGCCGATGTCGTTGTTCAGGTTGCCTTCGGTGGCAAGCACGGCGTCGTCCGAGCCGGCTTCCATGCGCAAGATGGCGGCCAGCATCTCCTTCACCGTGGTCTTGCCGTTGCTGCCGGTGATGCCGATAACGGGCAGGTTAAAGCGCTGGCGCCAGGCAGCAGCGAGCGTGCCGAGCGCGAGACGGGTGTCGTCGACGCGGATGGCATGGGTGATCTCGGGCGCCTGTTTGGCGTCAAGCACTACGCCGACCGCGCCTTGTTGCAACGCCCGCGCGGCATACGCGCCGCCGTCGAACTTGTCGCCGCGCAGGGCGAAGAACAGGTCGCCCGGCTGGATTGAGCGGCTGTCGGTGGCAATGCGCAGTACCTCGGTATCGGCGCCACTGAATGACACGCCGAGCATGGCAGCAGCGTCGGAAAGACGCATCATCGGCAGGCTCATGTCCACGCCTCCAGGGCTTTTTTGGCGACCAGAACGTCTGAAAACGGCAGCCGTTCGCCCGCGATTTCCTGATAGTCCTCGTGGCCTTTGCCGGCGATCAGCACGACGTCGCCCTGATGCGCCTGACCGATGGCCTCGAAAATGGCGCGGGCGCGATCGGGTTCGATATGGGGCTTGCCGCTGACGCCCGCCAGAATGGCATCGATGATGTGGCGCGGATTTTCGCTGCGTGGGTTGTCGCTGGTAATCCAGACCTCGTCCGCGCCTTCGGCCGCCGCACGCCCCATTAGCGGACGCTTGCCGCTGTCGCGGTTGCCGCCGCAGCCGAAGACGCAGATCAGGCGGCCGCTGCTGACGATTTCGCGCAGCGTCGCCAGGACTTTTTCCAGCGCGTCCGGCGTGTGCGCGTAGTCGACCACGACCAGCGGATGCGCGTCGCCGCCCAGGGTTTGCATGCGTCCTGGCGGCGGCTGGATGTGGGTCAGCGCCTGGCAGGCGGCGTCCAGTTTGATGTCCGACACCAGCAGGGTGGTCAGCACGGCCAGCAGGTTGGCGGCGTTGAACCGACCCAGCAGCGGCGCGGCCAGATCGGCGTCGCCCCAGTCGGTGCGCACGTGCAGTTGCAGGCCGTTTTGCGACAGGCGCAGGTTTTCACCCACCACGGTGCCGCGCTGGAAGCCGTAACCTGCCACCCGGGCGGAGCGGATGGTTTGTTCGAGACGCTGCCCGAACGCGTCGTCCAGATTGAGTACCACCGTGTCCAGGCCCGGCCAGTTGAACAGCTGCGCCTTGGCGGCGGCATAGCGTTCCATGTCGCCGTGATAGTCGAGATGGTCGCGCGACAGGTTGGTCAGCACGGCCACATTGAAGGCGGTGCCGTTGACGCGTCCCTGCACCAGACCGTGCGACGACACCTCCATCGCGCAGGCGGTCGCGCCCTGCTGGCGGTAATACGCCAGCCGCTGCTGCAGCTCGATGGCGTCGGGCGTGGTGTTGAGCGCCGGCGTCAATGCGCCGGGAAAGCCGTTGCCGGCGGTGCCGACGATGGCGGTCTTGCGATCGAGCCGGGCCAGGGTCTGCGCCAGCCAGTGCGCCACCGAGGTTTTGCCGTTGGTGCCGGTGATGCCGACCATGTGCAGCGCACGCGACGGCTCGCCGTAGACATGCGCGGCGATCTCGCCGATGCGGGTCTTGAGGTCGGGTACGCCGGCGTTGGGCGTGGGCAGGGCGGGGTCCCACTGAAAATGATCGGCCTCCCACAGCACGCCATCGACGCGCTGCGCGACCGCCTGCGGGATGAAGTCGCGGCCATCGCGGGACTCGCCGGGATACGCGGCGAACACCACGCCGGGCTGGGCGCGGCGGCTGTCGTTGACGAGCTCGGTCGGCGCAATGCCAAGCCGCTTCAGGATATGCGTCACCGATTCGTGCGGGACCGGAGCGGCAGGCGTGGGCTTGCGATGCGCTCTGGGCATTAGACCCCCTTGCCCGCAGCCATTGGCAGCGGCAGCGTGTTGTGCGTCATCTGGGTCGCTGTTTCCGGCGCATCGGGTGGCAGGGCGAGTTGGCGCAGGCTGGCCGCCATCACCTGGGCAAACACCGGGCCTGCCACGCTGCCGCCGTAGTAGGCGCCGCCGGTAGGTTCGTCGATCACCACGCCGATGATGAGGCGCGGATTCGACGCCGGCGCCATGCCGATGAACGAGGCCAGATAGCGGTCGGCGGCGTAGCGGCCGTTGACCAGTTTGTGTGCGGTGCCGGTCTTGCCGGCCACGCGGTAGCCCGGCACGCGGGTGCGGGTGCCGGTGCCGCCTTCCTGGGTCACGGTTTCCATCATGGCACGCACCTCGCGCGCCACACTCGCTGAAAACACGCGTTCGCCTACTACTTCCTGCGGCTCGCGCTTGAGGAAGGACAGCGGCATCACCTCGCCGTCGTTGGCAAACGCCATGTAAGCGCGTGTCAGTTGCAGCAGGCTGACCGATAGGCCGTAGCCGTAGGCCATGGTGGCATGTTCGATGGGACGCCAGGTGGCGTAGTCGCGCAGGCGTCCGGATGACTCGCCGGGGAAACCCGAGCCGGGCTTCTCGCCGAAGCCGGAGCGATGCAGCACTTCCCAGAACTGCTGCGGGGTGAGCGACATCGCCATTTTCACGGCGCCGACGTTGCTCGATTTCTGGATGATCTCGCTGACGGTCATGCGCGGATGCGGGTGTTCGTCGCGCACCAGCTTGTTGCCCACCCGCCAGGTTTGCGGCGTGTCGAGCACGCTGTCGGGGTGAAACAGGCCGCGTTCCAGCACCGCTGCCGCGACAAACGGCTTCACCGTTGAACCCGGCTCGAAGGTGTCGATCACCGCGCGGTTGCGCATCGGCTCCGGTTTGTAGTTGTGGCGGTTGTTGGGGTTGAAATTCGGTTGGTTGGCCAGCGCGAGAATCTCGCCGGTCTTGGCGTCGAGCACCACCACGCTGCCGCCCTTGGCCTTGTTCAGCTTGATCGCGGCGGCGAGTTCGCGGTGCGCCAGATACTGGATCTTGAGATCGAGCGACAGGGCCAGATTGCCGCCCATCTGCGCGGTCTTGATCGGCGCCAGGTCGCGGATGATGTTGCCGCGACGGTCGCGCACGATCTGGCGTTCGCCTTCGCGACCGACAAGCCAGGACTGGTAGGCGCGCTCGACGCCTTCCTGCCCGACGTCGTCCACGTTGGTGAAGCCGACCACGTGTGCGGCCACTTCGCCCGCCGGATAGTAGCGGCGAAACTCGCGCCGCAGATGCAGTCCGGGGATGCCCATGGCTGCGATATCGAGCGCCTGCTCCGGCGTGACCGGGCGCCGCACGCTGTATTCGCCGCGCTTTTTGCGCGCCAGCTTTTTCGACAGGTCGGATTCCGGCATGCCCAGGACTTTGGCCAGATGCGCCTGTTGTTCGACCGTGATCTTGAGCTCGGACGGGCGCGCCCACAGCGACTCGACCGGCGTGCTGATCGCCAGCAGCTGGCCATGCCGGTCGGATACCTGGCCGCGATGGGTCGGCAAGGTGAGATTGCGGTTGGAAATCGCATCGCCCTTGCCCTGCAGGTAATCGGTATTGAGTCCCTGCAAGTAGAACGCGCGGCCGGCAACCAGCAGCAGCCCACCGATCAGCAGCCCGCCCACCGTCGCCATGCGCCAAGGCGCCAGCTTGAGCGCAAGCAATTGGTTCGAACGGGCGTGGCGCGGCTTGTAGCTCATGGGGCGACCCCCCGGGCGTCTGCCTGCAGGGTTTCGACGTGGATGCGCTCCTGCGGCGGCGAAATCAGCCCGATGCGGCTGCGCGCGAGCGTATCCACCCGTGCCGGATTGGCCCAGGTGCTCTGCTCCAGCTGCAATTGCCCCCATTGCTCATCGAGCAGGCGCGCTTCTTTTTTCAACCGTTCCAGACCCACAAAATAAGTACGTGAGCGGTGCTGCGCCTGAATCACCGCCAGCGCGCACAGGATCAACATCAGGGCCAGGACGACATTTAGACGGCTCATGTCGTCTCGTCCATGCGTTCCGCCACCCGCAGCACGGCACTGCGCGCGCGCGGATTCGAAGCCAGCTCGGCATCGCTCGCGTGCTGGGCACGCCCCACCAGCCTCAGGCGGCCGGGCTTCAGCATCGCGGCGGGAATCGGCAAGCGGCGCGGCGCCTGTTCACCCAGCGCCTCGTCGCGCATGAAGCGTTTGACGATGCGGTCTTCCAGCGAATGAAAGCTGATCACCGCAAGCCGGCCAGCGGGCAGAAGGGCATCCACGCATTGCGGCAACACGGCGCTCAGCTCTTCCAGCTCGCGGTTGATATAAATCCGTATAGCCTGAAAGCTGCGCGTGGCCGGGTGCTGCCCCGGTTCATGCCACTTAATCGTTGCGGCGATGAGACGCGCCAACTGCCCGGTAGTGCGGATGGCTTCGACTTGCCGCGCTGCAACAATCGCGCGCGCAATCGATTTAGCAAACCGCTCTTCCCCGTAGCTGCGGATGACTTCACTAATTTCTCCCTCTGCTGCCGTCGCCAGCCAGTCCGCCGCCGACAGCCCGCTTCCCGGATCCATGCGCATGTCGAGCGGCGCATCGAAACGAAAGCTGAAACCGCGCGTGGCGTCGTCCAGCTGCGGTGACGACACGCCTATATCCAACAAAATACCGTTCACCCGTGGCAGGCCCAACTCGCCAAGCACCGCACCCAGACCGGAGAACGTGCGCTGTACCAGCGTCAGCCGGCTGTCCTGCAAATCGGTCCCGGAGCGGATGGCGTCCGGATCGCGGTCCAGTGCGATCAGGCGGCCACTCGCGCTCAGCTGCGCGAGGATCAGGCGGCTATGGCCGCCGCGCCCGAACGTGGCGTCGACGTAGACGCCATCGGGTTGAATCGCCAGCGCCGCCACCGCCTCCTGTGCCAGCACCGGCACATGGGCGGGTGCTATCACAACGTAAAGCCTTCGAGTTCCGGCGGCAGGACGTCATCGCTGAAGGTCAGCGCCTGCGCTACCTGCGCTTCCCAGCGCGCCTCGTTCCACAGTTCAACCTTGCTGCCCTGTCCCACCAGCACCACGTTTTTGTCAAGATCGGCAAATTTGCGCAGCATCGGCGGCAATAGCACGCGACCGGCGCTATCCATATCCATGTCGTGCGCATAGCCCACCAGCAGCTGCTTGAGGCTGCGCGTGCGCGGATTGAAGTCGGACAGGCCGTTGAGCTTTTTCTCGATCGGCTCCCATTCGGGGAGGGGGTAGAGCAGCAGGCACTGGCTGGGGTCGGCGGTGATCACCACGCGCCCCGAGCCGTTCACCAGGAGGGCGTCGCGATAGCGCGCCGGCACGACGAGCCGACTCTTGCTATCCAGACTGACTGTTGCGACCCCCCGAAACATGCGCTCTCCGTATTTGATTGGGCGGTGGCTGGCAGGGTTTTTCACCCACATCCACCCACTATTCACCACTGAGGCCCACTATAGGGGATAGTTTTGGGGAGGTCAAGACGACGGACGTAAAAAAACCCCTACGCCTCAATGACTTAGGGGTGGTTCGAGCTTGTGGATAAGTTTCTGGAAAAACCGGTGCTTAGCAGGTAGTTTTGTCTTTTTTTTTAGGAAAAAACGCTAAGTTGTTGAATTAAATAAAAAGTGGAAAAGTCGGTCGATAAGCCGGGTTCTGTCGTGGACAACCATTCCTCTAGGCCGGTCATTGCTGACCGGCTCCAGCCACCTACCCGCAGACTCAGCGAGCCGCTTCATCG
>NCHD01000076.1 GCA_002257045.1 Hydrogenophilales bacterium 16-61-112
CAGGCCACCCAGCCCGGCCAGTCGGACACGCCGATCTTGACTTCGGCCAAGGCCGCCGTGGGTTGGGTCAACAGGGCAAAACCGATGCTGGCGATGAGGATACGGGTGAGGCGCGCGATTTTCATGTGTAGCTCCTGAGTGGAAGGCCAAAGTCGAGTCCGGAGAGAGCGTCGCGCAATCGCTTTCTCCCGGGCTTTTATCCCTCCGTGGAGCCCCGCCTGAGCGGTGCCGGCAGCTCTCGGACCAGACATCTCGTGAGAGACCGGAACCCTAGCCACACATCGCGGTTCATGCAGGCGACGTGCGCCGCTTTTCCCGTTAAGCCTGACTATGCAACAGCTATGCCAACCACACAGAAAACTTGCAACACATTGTAATTAATAGAATTTGTTGCATTTAATCCGCAGGGGAAGCCGGTATTCAAACTCAAACGCTCCACCTTGGTGCGGTTGCTTCCTGCCTCGCACCAAATTGGTTCGCACCTGATGGATTGAGTATGACTTTCTGTATTTGCTGCGATTGCCCAATAAAAAAAGCGCCCTGCAGGGCGCCCCAATTTCGGTATTTGTAGATCCCTCATCTATCCAGCAGAAAGGACCGCCGCATCCTTTACGGCTTGAGAGACCTGAAAACAGGTCCCCACGAAGGGTGTCCCGATTCTGCCGGGGTCAACTCAAACCCGGGATCAAGCTCCAATGCCTTGCGAAACTCCTCGCGACACAGCTTTTCACGCGACTGGGCACAATGCACAAAAGCCAGGTACTTATGCGCCGCGACCTTGTCTGAATTCAGGAGCAATCCTGCGGAAAGCGCACTCTGCAACAGCCGGGTAGTGCTCTTGTATTCACCCTCTTCATAAGCCCGGATCCCTGACGACAGATCCTTTTCGGCCTTGCGGGGGGCGAATTTGTCCAGTCCCGCATCCCGCATGAGGGGCGTAGCACAGGCTGTCATTAATAATGCAACGCAAAGCAACGCGCTTATTCGCTTCATGGTCATATCCTTACCTGAATTTATGTCTGACCTTGAAAGACTGGCCCGGCTTCAAATTCACGGTATCACGATGGGCGGCAAAAGCCTGATTGCGTATTTCCACGCGGTGTTTTCCGGCTTCCAGCTTCAGTGAAGTGAGCGGGGGAGAGATGCCGACGCTTTTGCCATCGACGAACACTTCGCCCCAAGGCGAAATCGCGAATGACATCGTGGCGGGTTCCTGTGCCACAACAGCAGGGGCGGCTGTATCGTTTGATGCAGGAGCCGCGCGCACAGACGTCACTTTAGGGCCCCCCCTAGGGGTGGATTCCGTGACTACTTTAGGGGTTACAAGAGGCAAGGCCGTCACGTTCGCGGTCTCAATCACGGGTTGCAGCGAAGCGACGGGCTTTTCCTCAAGCACGGGCATCACCCGGGCGTTCACCGGGTCGGCGGCGGGTTTCGGAAGTTGCGAATACATCACAAGCCCGGCCAGCGCCAACACGGGAACCGCAAACAGCCCCACCTTGCGGCGCCACTGCGCCTCCCGCCAAAAAGAGGCGATTTTTTCCTGTATGCCTGGCCTGCTCACCCCGGAAGCCGCTGCAATCAAGCTGCGGGCCTGGTGCGGCGGCAAAACAACCGTGGCGTCGTGCTGTCCCGCCGGCGTCTTGTTTGCCTGTCCCGTGTAGGGCGGCTTGTGGCTGCCCCCGGATCGGGGCACGGCCAAGGGCAGAACGGCATCCTGGTTTCTCAAATCCCGGGCGAACTCGCGAGCGGTCTGGTAGCGATCCTGTGGTCGTTTTGCCAGCGCCCGGCTGACAATCCGGTCAAACACTGCCGGCACACGCGGGTTGAGGGTGCTGGGCGGAGCGGGCGCTTCGTTCAGAATCTTGTACATGATGGCGCTGAGGTTGTCGCCGTTGAAAGGCGTCGCCCCAGTCAGCATTTCATATAACACCACGCCCAGCGCAAAGATATCGGTCTTGCCGTCCGTGGGCTGACCTGCCACCTGTTCCGGCGCCATGTACTTGGGCGAACCCAGCACGGTGCCGAGCTGGGTTCGCGAACCGGTCGGAATTTGGGCAATGCCGAAATCCATGATTTTGACGTCGCGACTGGACGTGATCATGATATTCGCCGGCTTGATATCGCGATGCACGACGTTGTTTTCGTGCGCATAGCTCAAGGCACTGGCAATCCGTGCCGCGATTTTGCTGATCATCTCCAGCGGCAGAACCACGCCGGAATCGAGCACTTCGCGCAGCGATTCTCCTTCCAGGTATTCCATCGCGATATAGGCGATATCGTCGGTTTCTCCCACGTCATAAATGGTGACGATGTTGGCATGGCTCAGGCGGCCTGCCGACTTGGCTTCGCGGTAAAACCGCTCCTCGAATTCGGCGCGCTCTTCTTTCGAGAGATTGAGGTTGATCGTCTTGAGAGCAACCGTCCGCTCGATCAAGGGGTCAACGGCTTTGTAGACCGTGCCCATTGCGCCCTGCCCAAGCATGGCGAGCACTTCATAACGGCCGATTATTGTTTGACTGAGCATAAGGAAGGCGGGGGCGGGAGGCTTGCTTGGGGCGATTCCTGATGAGAGTATTCTCTGTCGAAAATTATAACAAACGCCAAGAGTCCACCTGTGCCAAATACCGCTTCCAGCCCTGCCCTTACGCTCGAAATCGCCGCCAAAACCGACCCGGGCGTACTGCGAACCCTTAACGAGGACAGCATTGCCACGGACACCGAACTGGGGTTATTGGTCCTGTCAGACGGCATGGGGGGCTACCAATGCGGCAATGTGGCCAGCAGTATCGCCACCCAGGTCATTGTGGAAGGACTGGCCCTGGGCCTGAAAGACACGCTCCATCACACCAGCGCAGTCGCCGCCTTGATCGAAAATGTCGTCAAACGGGCCAATCGCGCGATTTATCTCGAAGGCACCCAGCGCGCAGAGAGCGGCCAGGAGAAAACCATGGGGTCAACCCTGGCACTGCTGTTGTTCCAGAACAATCATGTCACGATGGCACATGTCGGCGATTCCCGCATCTATCGCCTGCGCGAGCAGCATCTGGAATTAATGACGCATGACCATTCCTTGTTGCAGGAGCAGATCGACCAGGGACTCCTCAGCGCCGAGGACGCAGCCACGTCGCACAACCGTCACCTGGTGACGCGCGGACTGGGCCTGCAGGCTGAAGTGGAGGTTGCGTTAAGCGAGTGCGAGGCAGTGCCCGGCGACCTCTATCTGCTGTGTTCGGACGGCCTCAACGACATGGTCGACAACGCAGACATCGAACGGGTGCTTAATTCGCTTCAGGCCAACTTACCCCTTGCAGCCAGCCAACTGGTGATGATCGCCAACGACAACGGTGGCGAAGACAACATTTCCGTCATTCTGGCAAAGACAGGAACGCAAGCTTCATCGGCCCCGAAGAAGCATGGTTTCTTCGCCTGGTTATTCGGACGGTAAAAAACACATGGCAAAACTAATCGTCAGTCAAAACGGCGAGGTGATCAACAACCGATTCCTCAACCAGTCCAGTTTCACCATCGGCGGAATGGCCGACAGTGACCTGTGCCTCACCGCCGAAGGCGTCAGCCGGTCGCATGCCCGCATCACCTCGATCGGCAACGATGACATCCTGGAAGATCTGGGTAGCACCAATGGCACCCTGGTGAATGGTCAGTCCATCACCCGGCACATCCTGCAAAACGACGACGTCATCGAAATTGCGGGCATCCAGATTCGTTACCGCAACCACAAGGCTATCGATGGCCCCAGCTTCGACAGAACGATGATCATTCGGGCGTCCGACCTGGAACACAGCGCACCCGCCCAACCGGTTGGTACCTATGCCCTGGCTACGGCCAAAAAGGAAAACCGCTTCAAGGCAGGGGCTCGCCAGGGGTTGATCCGGGTGTTCAATGGCGCTCATCCCAGCACAGAAATCGAATTGACCGAGGTACTGCATACCTTTGGCATACCCGGCAAACAAGTTGCGGTCATCAATGCCCGTCCACACGGCTATTTCATCACCCATGTCGAAGGAAAAAAGCCGGCACGACTCAATGGCAAATCAATCGGCCATGAACCCGTCCCGCTGTCGCCCAACGATACGATCGAGGTCGGTGACGAGAAGCTGCTGTTTCTCCTCAAATAAGTTCACTGCCCCGCCTGTTGCTGAATAGATATAGCCGGGAACTGCAGCACGCCGCATGCCGCTACCGACCCACAATAAAAAGGGGCGCTCTGCAGAGCGCCCCAGCTTCTTACGGAGTAAATCTACGGTTTACATGCTGTAAGCACGTTCGCCATGCTGGGTGACATCCAGACCTTCGCGTTCGCTTTCTTCCGGTACGCGCAGACCCACGATGAGATCCACTACCTTGTAGCAGATGAAGGCGACCACACCGGACCAGAGCAGGGCCACGCCTACCGCCTGTGCCTGGATCCACAACTGGGTGCCGATCTCGGTCGTCACGAAGGTGTTGTTGACGTAGTCGGGGATGCCTGCGCCGCCCAGACTCCAACTGTTGAACACGCCGGTGAGCAGTGCACCGAGGATGCCGCCGATGCCATGGATGCCGAACACGTCGAGCGCATCGTCTGCACCCAGCAGTTTCTTCAGGCCATTGACACCCCACAGGCAGACCACGCCAGCCAGTGCACCAATAATGAGCGCACCGCCCACGCCGACCCAGCCGCAGGCCGGGGTGATGGCAACCAGACCGGCCACCGCACCGGATACTGCACCCAGCATCGAAGGCTTGCCCTTGATCATCCACTCGGCCAGCATCCAGGTCAGCGTGGCAGCAGCGGTTGCAGCCAGCGTGTTGACGAACGCCAGGGTCGCGGTACCGCCGGCTTCCAGCGCCGAGCCGGCGTTGAAGCCGAACCAGCCCACCCACAGCAGGGACGCGCCGATCATGGTCATGGTCAGGCTATGCGGGGTCATCGGCTCCTTGCCGTAACCCACGCGCTTGCCGATCACGAACGCACCCACCAGGCCGGCTATGGCCGCGTTGATGTGCACCACGGTGCCACCTGCAAAGTCGAGTGCGCCCTTGGCAAACAGATAGCCGGATGAAGCCATGGCTGCGTCATAGGATGCCTGATCGGTGATCGCATCCGGGCCCGGCCAGAACCACACCATGTGCGCCATCGGAATGTAGGCGAAGGTGAACCACAGGGTGGAGAACAGCAGCACCGCCGAGAACTTCATGCGCTCAGCGAAGGCACCGACGATCAGCGCAACCGTGATTGCAGCAAACGTTGCCTGGAAGGCAACGAACGCGAACTCGGGAATGACAACGCCCTTGCTGAAGGTCGCGGCATTGGCCACGCCGTTGGTGGTCGGATCGAAGATGCCCTTGAGCAGCACGCGATCGAACCCGCCAAAGAAGGCGTTGCCCGGAGTGAAGGCCAGCGAATAGCCGTACACCACCCACAGCACCGAAATCAGCGCGAAGATGGTAAACACCTGCATCAGCACCGACAGCATGTTCTTGCTGCGAACCAGACCGCCGTAGAACAGTGCGAGGCCGGGAATCGACATCATGATGACCAGAATGGTGGCCGTCAGCATCCAGGTGGTGTCGCCCTTGTTGGGGACAGGAGCCGCAACCGGAGCCGCCTCTTCAGCAGCAGGGGCAGCTTCGACCGCCGGAGCCGCCACTTCTTCAACCACAACCGCTTCAACTGCGGGCGTTTCGACGACGGCCGCTTCGACCGGCGCGGGATCGACCGCTTCCTGCGCCAGCGTCATGCCGGGAGACAACAAGGCCAGTGCCAAGCCCAACGAAGCCAATAGCTTTTTCATGTTTTCACTCCTCACAAGGCATCAGGGCCGGATTCGCCCGTGCGTATCCGCACGACCTGCTCCAGACTGGTGACAAAAATCTTGCCGTCACCGATCTTGCCGGTGTTGGCCGCTTTCTCGATCGCCTCGATCACGCGCTCCAGCAACTCGGCCTTGATGGCCACTTCAATTTTCACTTTGGGCAGAAAGTCGACCACGTATTCCGCGCCGCGATACAGCTCGGTATGGCCTTTCTGGCGTCCAAACCCTTTTACTTCCGTGACCGTCAAACCGGTGACGCCGATGGCCGACAAGGCCTCGCGCACTTCGTCCAGTTTGAACGGCTTGATGATGGCCGTTACGAATTTCATGTTGTCTCCCAAATGAAGGAAAGCGGAGGAACGGAGCGCGCGGATGGCGCACGCCCGTCGTTCAGCGCATTAAAAGGCCTTGGAAATCCACACGGTGGTGGTGGCGTCGCCCAGGTACTCGCCATTGAGGTCGGACCATTTGGCCTTGTCGGCATTGGTATCGGTGTACGCCACGCCGACGGTCACGCCGGAAGTCACGCTGCTCAGCTTGCCCATGTCGTACGCCAGGCTGATCTTCCAGTCGTCATAATCCTGCGCGCTGTTGTTGTCGAAGCTGAAGGTGCCCCAGTGCGCGCCGGCAGTCAGGCCGGTTTCACCGATCGGCACGCTGGCGGAAATATCCAGGTAGTCCGAGCCCTTGGCATCGGCAAAACCAAACACGCCACTGCTTAAGTAGTACGAATATTTGGCGGTGAACCACTTCCAGCCCATGGCGCCATAAATCTCGGTGGTATCCGCATCAACATACGGCCCACCGTTATCACCGGGGTACATGTAGCGGATCGCACCGACATCGAACGTGAGACCGGTTTCGCCGATGCCGCCACGAAAGCCGCCGTACACATCGATCTCGACGTTACCCGAGTTGTATTCCTGGTAGTCCTCGATCCAGCCGACGTTGGAGCCCCAGGTGCCCAGATAAAAGCCGCTGCTGTGCGTGTAATCCAGGCCGCCCTGCAGCGCGGGGTCGCCACCGGTCTGCGAGATGCCGCGGAACACATAGTTGCTGTACATCCCGACGTTTGCGCTCAGGGTGTGGGGAGAAGCGGCTTCTTCAGCCATCACGACGCCAGGTGCGCCCACCAGGCCCGTCAGGATCAGTGCGGCTACGATTTTTTTCATGCTGAAATTCTCCGATGTCAGAAGAGTGCAAGATTGCAAGCGGGTAAAAGCACAAGCCATGCCAGACAAATTAACCAGACTTTTCAATGGATTATCCTTTCACCTGAACCCATGTCGTTCAGTCGCGCACCATACAGGTGCATCCAAAAACCGGCGCGCCCGATTTTCGTGCAATGCGGCGCTCGCGCGCTGTTGCTACACTCCGGTCACTTTATGGAGCCCGAATATGAAACCCTCGACCCCTGCTTTTCTGAACGACCTGAGCGACAAACTGGGTGAAATCCTCAAGCAATCCCATGCTCGGCAAACTCGACATGGTGAGCCGCGAGGAATTCGACGTGCAGACCGAAGTGCTGGCGCGTACACGGGCCAGGCTCGAAGCGCTGGAGGCCCGCCTGGCCGAACTGGAAAAGCAGCGCACGGAATAGTGGCGGTCGCTGTCGTCAAGAGCCGGGCGCTCACCGGCATGGATGCGCCCGAGGTCGTGGTGGAAGCGCACCTGGCCAACGGCCTGCCCGCGTTCACCCTGGTCGGCCTGCCGGAAACCGAGGTGAAGGAAGCGCGCGACCGCGTGCGCGCCGCGATCCAGAACGCGCGCTTTGAATTTCCCGCGCGGCGCATCACGGTCAACCTTGCCCCCGCCGATCTGCCTAAGGAATCAGGGCGCTTCGATCTGCCGATCGCACTGGCGATCCTCGCCGCGTCCGGGCAGATTCCGTCCACCCGCTTTGCCGATACCGAGTTCGCTGGCGAGCTGGCGCTGACCGGCGAGCTGCGCCCGGTGCGCGGCGCGCTGGCGATGGCGCTGGCCACCCGCGCGAACAAGCGCACGCTGGTGCTGCCGCAGCATTCGGCGCGGGAAGCCGCGCTCGCCAGCGGCATCGACGTGCGTACGGCCGGCAGCCTGCTAGAGGTATGCGGCTGGCTCGCCGGGCAGGGCGAGCTCGCCACGCCGGATCCGGCGCACTCGCCCGGCGTGCCCGATTACCCCGACTTTGCCGACGTCAAGGGCCAGACCGCCACCAAGCGCGCGCTCGAAGTCGCGGCGGCGGGCGGCCACTCCGCCCTCTTGTCGGGGCCGCCGGGAACCGGAAAATCCATGCTCGCGGCGCGCTTTCCCGGCATCCTCCCAGCGATGGACGAAACCGAAGCGCTGGAGGCCGCCGCAGTGCAATCGCTCAACGGTGGCTTCCGCCTTGATCACTGGAAGCGGCGACCGTTTCGCGCGCCGCACCACACCGCGTCCGGCGTGGCGCTGGTCGGCGGCGGCGGCAACCCGCGTCCGGGCGAGATTTCGCTGGCACACCACGGCGTGCTGTTTCTCGATGAGCTGCCGGAGTTTTCGCGCCAGGTGCTCGAAGTGCTGCGCGAACCGCTGGAAACCGGCCGCATCACGATATCACGCGCGGCGCGGCAAGCCGATTTTCCCGCGCGGTTCCAGCTGATCGCGGCGATGAACCCCTGCCCCTGCGGTTATCTCGGCCACCCGACCCAGGCCTGCCGCGACACGCCGGACCAGATTACCCGCTACCGCGCCCGCATCTCCGGACCTTTGCTCGATCGCATCGACATCCAGATCAGCGTGCCCGCGCTGACCCAGGACGAACTGATGGGCGCCAGCGCAGGCGAATCCAGCGCCGCGATCCGCGCCCGCGTCGAAACCGCGCGCAGCCGCCAGATGCAGCGTCAGGGCAAGCCCAACGCCGCCCTCGGCACGCAGGAAATCGATCAATTCTGCGCGCTCGACAGCGCCGGTGAAACCCTGCTCAAGCAGGCGATCACGCACCTGAACCTGTCGGCGCGCGCCTATCACCGCGTGCTCAGGCTGGCGCGCAGCGTGGCCGACCTGGCGGGCAGCGATGCCATCACGCCGGCGCATCTGGCCGAAGCCATTCAATACAGAAGGGGAGCCGCATGAGCGATCCATACGCATCCTGGCAGGAAGAAAAACGCTCGGCCTGGCTCTACCGGGTAGTGGCCGAATGCGAGCATGGCACGCCGCGCGCAGCGCTGTTCACCGAGCTGGCGCAGACGGCCGACGACCAGGCCGAAATCTGGCTCGGCGCCATCACCCAGCGCGGCGACCCGGTGCCTGCGGTGTTCCGTCCCGACCTGCGCACCCGCGTCGTCGCCGCCATGACGCGGGCACTCAAGCCGCGCGTCATGCGCAGCGTGCTGGCGGCGATGAAGGTGCGCGGCATGGTGCTCTACACCCGGGAGGCGCCGCACCCGACGCCAACCCATCGCGACGACATCGGCAAGCGTCACCGCAGCGGCGCCAGCGGCAATGCCCTGCGTGCCGGGGTATTCGGCGTCAACGACGGCCTGGTGTCGAATGCCGCGCTGATTTTTGGCGTGGCGGGCGCATCGCCCACTCCTTCGATGATCGTGCTGACGGGCGTGGCGGGCTTGCTGGCAGGGGCTTTTTCGATGGCGGCGGGGGAATACATTTCGGTGCGCTCGCAGCGCGAAATGTTCGAATACCAGATCGGACTGGAACGCGACGAGCTGGAAAAGTATCCCGACGAGGAAGCCGCCGAACTGGCGCTGATTTATGCCGCCAAGGGCATCAGCCCGGAGGAGGCGCGCCGCGTCGCCGACAAGTTGATGGAAGACCCCGAACGCGCGCTCGACACGCTGGCGCGCGAAGAACTCGGCCTCAATCCGGACGATCTCGGCTCGCCGTGGGTGGCTGCGATCTCATCGTTTGCGGCCTTCACCCTGGGTGCCGCCTTGCCGCTGCTGCCCTTCGTGCTGGGCAACGGCAACCCGCTCGGCGTGTCGATCGGCCTCACCGCGCTCGGCCTGTTCCTGGTCGGCGCCAGCATGAGCCTGTTCACCGGTCGCCATGCCGTGTTGAGCGGCCTGCGCATGCTGGCCATCGGCGGCGCGGCAGGCCTGGCGACGTATTTCATCGGCGCCTGGCTCGGGGTCAGCCTGGCCTGATCAACTCTGTGGCGGACGCGGGTTGTGCCAGCGTCCGCCGGCAAGCAGCAGGTCCGCCTCTTGCGGTCCCCAGGTGCCGGCTTCATAGGTGCAGGCCGGGTCGCGATGCGCAAGCACCGGCTCGACGATCCGCCAGGCCGCTTCGACCGCGTCCTGGCGCGCGAACAGCATCGCTTCGCCTTCCAGCGCATCGCCCAGCAGCCGCTCGTAGGCGCTCATTTCATCCGGATGGTTGTTGCAGACGTACAGCTCCACTGGCCGCCCCACCATGCGGTCGCCGGCATTCTTGGTGCGCGCGCCCAGCGCGATGGACACGGTGGGCGACACTCGCATGCGCAGGTAGTTGGTCGCCAGCGGGCCGGCCTCCGACAACGCGAATACGCGTTGCGGCGGCAACTGGAACTCGGCGCGGATTTCGGTCGTCGTCACCGGCAGGTGCTTGCCGGTGCGAATGATGAAAGGCACGCCGGCCCAGCGCCAGCTGTCGACGAAGAAACACGCGGCGACGAAGGTTTCGGTGTCCGAGCCGCGCGACACGCCTTCTTCCTGTGTATAGCCTGCGTATTGCCCGCGCACGATGTCACCCGGCGCCAGCGGGCGAATGGCCTTCAGCAGCTTGGCCTGTTCATCGCGGATGGCCTCGGCGCTGGTGCCGAGCGGCGGCTCCATGGCGAGCAGCGCCAGAATCTGCAGCAGGTGGTTTTGCAGCACATCGCGGATGGCGCCGACCGAATCGTAAAACCGGCCGCGTCCCGCTACCCCGAAATCTTCCGCCATGGTGATCTGTACCTGGCGGATATGGTTGCGGTTCCAGATCGGTTCGAGAAAGGAATTGGCAAAGCGGAAATACAGGATGTTCTGCACCGCCTCCTTGCCGAGGTAGTGGTCGATGCGAAAGATGTTCGATTCCGGCAGCGCCTCGTGCAGCGTGGCGTTGAGCGCACGGGCCGTGTCGAGATCGCGGCCGAAGGGCTTCTCGACCACCACGCGCGCATCCTGGGTGCACCCGGCCGCAGCCAGGCCGCGCACCACGACGGGAAACATCGACGGCGGAATCGCAAAATAATGCAGTGGTCGCTGGCGGCCCTCCAGCGCGCGGCGCAACTCCTCGTAGGTTTCGGGCGTTTCATAGTCGCCATTGATGTAGGTCAACAGGCTCGCCAGATTGCGAAACACCGCCTCGTCCATCCCGTTGCTGCCAAATCGGCTGATGCCATCGTGCGCATGGGCGCGCAGTTCCTCGATGCCCCATCCCGGAGAATGCGCCACGCAAATGATGGGCGGCAGATTGCGACCGTGCCGCAACATGTCGTACAAGGCCGGGAAAATTTTGCGGCGGGACAGGTCGCCGGTCGCGCCGAACAGCACCAGCGCGTCGGAGGGGACGTTTTCAGACATATAAGGGAACATTCCGGGTCGGAGAAAATTAGGCCGCGCAATCTTAACCCGCGACCGGCGCGGCAGGCCGTGCCGCGCCCCACATGAAAGGAATGTCTGCACGGCTTGATTCCAGCCGCCGATCTGGATATACTCTCGCGTTCTCCGAATTCAACCTATTGAAGGAATTGCCATGAAATCCGGCATTCATCCCAATTACCAAGAAGTAGCCGTGACCTGCTCCTGTGGCAGCACGTAGGGATCGCAACGAAAAAAGCGGCTCAGGCCGCTTTTTTCGTTGCGGGGTCACGATGCATCGGTCCGGTTCAGACTGGTTCGCGGTGCGCCCCGGGCGGTATCATGCGCAGGCTCCCTTCAAGGTAAAAACACGCCCGTGACGCTTTCCCTTTTTCGCCGGATCACCCTTATCGCACTCGGCGCATTGTCTCTGACCCATTGCACCAGCAACCCGGTGTCCGGCGACAAGGATTTCGTCCTGATGTCCGAACAACAGGAACGGCAACAGGGTGCGCAGGCGCATCAGGATATTCTCAGGGAATATGCCGCGCTGACCGCCCCTGCCTTACAGGCCTACGTCAACGCAATCGGCCAGAAGCTGGCACAGCACAGCCAGCGGCCTGATCTGCCATGGACGTTTACACTGCTCGACAGCCCCGACGTCAACGCCTTTGCCCTGCCCGGCGGGTATGTCTACCTCACGCGCGGCCTGCTGGCCTACCTCAATTCCGAAGCTGAACTGGCAGGCGTGCTGGGGCACGAAATCGGCCACGTCACCGCGCGCCACGGCGTGCGCCAGCAGAGCGCGTCGACTGCCGCCGGGCTGGACGCGGTGCTCGGCTCGATCCTGCTACCGGGCCTGAACAGCCAGGCCGGCGCCGGCATGATGCAGTCGGTGGCGCCGGCGTGGACAGCGGGCTATGGCCGCGAGCACGAACTCGAGTCCAACCGTCTCGGCGCGCAATACCTGGCCAAGAGCGGCTACGAGCCGCAGGCGATGATCGCGGTCATCGGCATGCTGAGGGATCAGGCACTGTTTGCCGCCGAGCAGGCCCGGCGCGAAGGCCGCGAACCGCACAGCAGCTTTCACGGCACATTCGACACCCATCCGGGCAACGATGCACGCCTGAAACAGGTGGTGGACGCGTCCAATCAATATCGGGTCGCTGCGCCACGTGAAGGCCGCGCCGAATACCTGCAAAAAATCGACGGCCTGGTGTTCGGCGACAGCCCGGCGCAGGGCATCGTCCGCGACAACATGCTGCTGCACGCACAGTTGGGCTTTGCGATCCAGTTTCCGCCCGACTGGCGGATGAGCAACAAGGCAGACCGCGTACTGGCGCGCAGTCCGCAGGGGGATGCCGTGCTGGAGTTGCAACGCGGCCCGAAGGGCAGTCAGCCGCTGGCCACGCTGCAAAACGGGCTCAAGCTGGATCCCGGCGCCCGCTTCGACAACGGCACACTCAGCGGCTTTCCAGCGGCGTTTGCTGCGGGCACGCAACAGGGCAAGCCGGTGGTGGTAGCGTCGGTGGTGTTCAAGGAGGCGCAATACCTGATTGCCGGCATGACCCGGGACAAGCCGGTATACGACCGCGAGCGCACCGTTTTGCGCAGCGCGATCAACAGCTTTCACGCCATCACGCCGGCAGAACGGCGCGCGGCACAACCCGGCGTGCTGAAAACCATCAGCGCCAGACCCGGCATGACGATGGCCAGTCTCGCCAAGTCGTCCGTGCTGGGTGGGGATGCCGAAAGCCAGTTGCGCCTGCTCAACCACCTTTATCCGGCGGGCGAACCGAAGCCCGGCCAGCGTCTCAAAATTGTCCAATAAGCCCACGTTCACCTGGTCGCAGCACCCGCAAGGCGTACGCCGGTGGATACCCCGCTGCTGCGCAGCGACCCTTCCGCAGCTCGGCCTGCTGCTGCTGTGCGCCGCCTGGCTGCTGCCCGGCCTGATCGGCCATGCGCCGTGGAAAGGCGGCGACGGCGAACACTTCATGCACCTGTGGCTGCTGCTGCAAAACGGCATTGCGCCGCAGACGGTGGCTGCCACGCCGCCCCTGTATTACTGGATGGCCAGCGCCACTGCCTGGCTGACATCGCCCTTGCTGACCCTGGCCGACGGCGCGCGGCTGGCTTCCGGCGTGTTCGTCGCGCTGGCGCTGTTCTTCACCGCGCGCAGCGCGCGCGTGCTGTACGGCGCAGAAACCGGCTGGGCCGCCGCGCTCACCCTGCTCGGCTGCATCGGCCTGCTGGTGCGCGGCCACGAACTCAATGCAGCCACCGCGCAATTCGCCGCCGCCGCGCTGATGCTGTACGGCATCGCGCTGATGCCGCAGGCGCGGCGGGGCGCCTGGGCGCTGGGCGTCGGCGCAGTGCTGATGCTGCTTGCAGGCGGCGCCGCCGAAGCGGCTCTGTTCCTGTTGCTGGCCTGGCTGTTGCCGCTGCTGCTGGTGGATTACCGCACGCCGGCGGCATGGCGCACGCTGATCTGGGGCACGCTGATCGCGCTGGCCGCCAGCGCGGTGTGGCTGATCTATCTCACCACGCAGTCGATCCCCTTCGTGCGCGCCTTCAACCTGCAACGCTGGTTCGACGGCGAGGCGCGGCAGTTCACCTATTACCCCGGCATCCTCGGCTGGTATGCCTGGCCCGCCTGGCCGCTGGCGCTGTGGGCGCTGTATCGCGGCCGGCGCCAGTGGCGCACCCCGTGCATTGTGCTGCCCGTGAGCGCCCTGCTCGGCCTGCTGGTGCTGTATGCCTTCGACCGCCATCCCGGCGAGGAGCAGGGGCTTATCCTGCTGCTGCCGCTGGCGCTGCTCGGCGCATCCGGCCTGTTCAGCCTGCGCCGCGGTGCGGCCTACGCACTGCTGTGGTTCAGCGTCATGCTGTTCGGCTTCATCGCGCTATTGCTATGGGTGTACTGGAGCGCGCACGACCTCGGCACCCCGGCGCGGCTGGCGGCACGGCTGACGCGATTCGGCCTGCTGCACGTCGGCGAATTCCGGCCATGGACACTGGTGCTGGGCGTGGTCGTCACCCTGCTGTGGATCGGCATTCTGGCGCGCCTGCCGCGCTCGCCGCTGCGTCCGATGCTGGTGTGGACCGCCAGCATGACCTTCGTCTGGGTGCTGCTGATGAGCCTGTTCCAGGCGCCGCTCGACCGCCGCCTCAGCTACGCCAGCGTCAGCCAGCAACTGGTGGCGCAGGTTCCGCCC
>NCHD01000077.1 GCA_002257045.1 Hydrogenophilales bacterium 16-61-112
CAACCTGGCCAAACAAATCCAGGCCACCCCCGATCCGCGCGAACTGGACATGATGGTGTCGACCGGCGAGCAGGTCACCATTGCCCTGCTCGCCATGGCGCTGAAAGACCTGGGGCTCAAAGCCAAAAGCTACACCGGCGCGCAGGTGCGGATTCTGACCGACGACGCCTTCACCAAGGCGCGCATTCTGTCGATCGACGAATCCAGGATGCGCGCCGACCTGGACTCGGGTCACGTCATCGTCGTCGCAGGCTTTCAGGGCGTCGACGAAGCCGGCAACATCACCACCCTGGGGCGCGGCGGGTCCGACACCACTGGTGTGGCGCTGGCCGCGGCGCTCAAGGCCGACGAATGCCAGATCTACACCGACGTCGACGGCGTCTACACCACCGACCCGCGCATCGTGCCCGACGCGCGCCGGCTGAAGACCATCACCTTCGAGGAAATGCTCGAAATGGCCAGTCTCGGTTCCAAGGTGCTGCAAATCCGCTCGGTCGAATTCGCCGGCAAATACAAAGTCAAACTGCGCGTGCTGTCCAGCTTTCAGGACGAAGGCGACGGCACGCTCATCACCTTCGAGGAAAACGACAGCATGGAACAACCCGTCATCTCCGGCATCGCCTTCGTCGCCGACGCCAACATCGACGTCGACATGATTGTGCAGAACGTCGGCCACGCCAACACCACCGATTTCACCTTCACCGTCCACCGCAACGACTTTGCCAAGGCCATGGACATCGTCAAGACCACCGCGACCGGCATCGGCGCACGTGAGGTCAGCGGCGACGACAAGATCGCCAAGGTCTCCATCGTCGGCGTCGGCATGCGCTCGCACGTCGGCGTCGCCCGCAAGATGTTCGAAACCCTGTCGAAAGAAAACATCAACCTGCAAATGATCTCCACCTCGGAAATCAAAATCTCGGTAGTGGTCGAAGACAAATACATGGAACTTGCCGTGCGCGCCTTGCATCAGGCCTTCGAACTCGACAAAGGCACGGCTTGAGGTGGCTTTGTCCCGCGCATTCCGCTACAATGCGCGGCGGTTCGGAGACGTGGCCGAGAGGTTGAAGGTACTCCCCTGCTAAGGGAGCATGCGGGCTTAAACCTGCATCGAGGGTTCGAATCCCTCCGTCTTCCGGCGCACCAAAATACAAGGGGTTAGCTTAGGCTAGCCCCTTTTCTTTTCCGCTACCGTAGCCAAAACGTAGCCGCCCATCCCACCAAGCATCCGAAGGCCTGACAGCTAGCCCACATAGTCAGCCAGCTGTCCACTGAACAAGTGATCATAGCGCCTTACCATCTCCACCGACTTTCAGCCACCCAGCTCCTGCAGAACGTGAAGCGGGGTTCCTGCCTGCAACGGCTGCTGTTAGCCGAACGCAGCCTTCTACATTCGTCATGCCGCTTTGTCTTCGTAGCCATATCTACAACAGCATGATCAACAGAGCCCGCAATCACCGGACCGAACAAGGCGAGTGCCTGCGCTGCTGCTATACAATAAGTCCACTCCTTCCTTTTGCGCCGCCACACGGGACGAACCAAGTACCAACGTCATGAGCAGGATCAGTAGCGCATTCGCCCTCATCCGCAAATCCATCTCGGCCTATACGGACGATTTCGCACCCAGTATGGGGGCCGCGATTGCCTATTACACCGTGTTCTCACTGGCGCCATTACTGGTGATCGTTATTGCTGTGGCGGGCGCGTTGTTCGGCCACGAAGCCGTGCAGGGCAGAATCGTGGCCCAGCTTGCAGGATTGATCGGCAGCGAAGGGGCGATCTTCGTACAGGCGCTGGTACGCAATGCAAGCGACCCTGCGCAGGGCGTGATTGCAGGGCTGATAGGCGTAATCGCACTGGTGATCGGCGCGACGACGGTCTTCGCCGAGTTGCAAAGTGCGCTGGACCGCATCTGGCACGTGCCGGAAGCCGCGAAGCCTTCGGGCCTCTGGGGCCTGCTGCGAGCGCGGCTGCTCTCTTTCGGGCTGATACTCGGCCTGGCCTTTCTGCTGATGGTTTCACTGGTTGTCAGCACGGTTGTGGCGGCGCTTGGCGAATGGACCGGCGGGATGATGCCGGGTTGGGAGGCCATGCTGCAGGCCATCAACACGCTGGTGTCGGCATCTATCATGACGTTACTCTTTGCCATGATTTTCAAGTGGATGCCGTCGACCCCGATCGCGTGGCGTGACGTCGGGATAGGCGCGCTGGTAACCGCAGTGCTGTTCGAGGTAGGCAAGTTGCTGATCGGGCTGTACTTGGGCAAGAGCGGCGTCACCGAGTCGTTCGCAGCCGCGGGCTCGCTGGTCGTGCTGCTGGCGTGGGTGTACTACGCCTCGCAGATTTTTTTACTGGGCGCTGTATTTACCAAAGTGTATGCGGAGGAGCACGGGTCTTTGAGAGCGAACCGCGCGTTAACCGCAGCTGTGTAGGGGCCCTCGGGTTCTATGCAACACAAGGTGTATCTGTTGCCGGCGACATGCACTTACTTATCTGCTTTACAAGGCATGGGTGCAACGGTAGCCGGTGTCCGAATTTATCTATTCAGGCCCACCAAGATACAAGGATTAGCTTAGGCTGGCCCTTTTTTTGCTCTTCCAACACCAGCCCAGATCAAGCGCACACAAAAAACCCGGCACGTAGCCGGGTTCGGTTTTGCTACCAGAGACTTGAAGCCGATTATTTCGGCTTGGCGACCCAGGCGACACAATAGCCTTTGGGGGAAATCTCGGTGTCGCCGGCAAAAATCTTGCAGCCGCCGAGATCTTTTGCCGTTTTGCCCGGCACGAACTGCATGCAGGTTGCACAGCTCTTGTCGCCAAGGGGTTTGTCCTGATATTTCATCGAGGTGCGCATTGCGGCGTTGGTGGCGGCCATCGCCTTCCCGGATACGACCAGCACGGGAATCATGGCGAGTGCGGCAGCGCCGACTTTCAGGAATTGTCGGCGTGAAGTTTTCATGGTTTCGTTCATTACTGATTTCCTTTTTAAGGGGTATCGATCGATCTCACGGCACTCGGTACCGTGTCTCCAGCCGGTTCGCCCTGAAACCCAAACTGGTCTGCAGGCAAAATTAGCTTTTGCCAATATACACCATAAAACAAGACACGACGATCCTGTTTTATTGATGCGTGCCGGATAATTCAGCGCCCATATCGCTGGCGCAGCCAATGGTCGATTGACAGCTTTCCCGGGCCAGACAAAACCAGTGGAATCAGCATCATTAGATACATTAAGGGCAGCTTGAAGCCGTTGTCGCAGACGTTGTAGCCATTGCCCGCATGGACGGCCTGCCAGGCGACGACATCCAGGATCAGCAGGGAAAATGCCCAGAAGCGCGTGCCCAGCCCCAGCACCAGCATGACGGGGCCGATCAGTTCGGTCCAGGTCGACAAAAACCAGCTGACATCCACCGGCACCACGCTGAACGGAAACGGGAATTGCGCCTGGATCTCGCCGAACCAGTTGTCGCCGCGAAACTTCTCCACCCCGGACTGCCAGAACTCGTAGGCCAATAGCAGGCGCAACCCGAGCATCCCCAGCCAGCTGCCCAGCTCATCCAGCAGGCCGAGGCCACGGGCGGCACATGTTTTTGCATTGCAGGTCATGCTTGTCTCCTTATGAATAAGCCTGTTGTCGGCCGGGTCGTTCAAACCTTACAAAGCCTTAAAATCGGCGCATGGCCAAACTTGAATCACTCACTTTCGACAACGGCTTTGCCCAGCTGCCCGAAGCCTACTATTCGCGCGTCTGCCCGACCCCGGTTCCCGATCCCTATCTGGTTTGTTACAGCCCGGAAGCGCTGGCGCTGCTCGATCTGGATGCCAGCGAAATAACGCGTCCCGAGATGATCCAGACCCTGGCGGGCAACCAGCTGTTGCCGGGCATGGATGCGCTGGCTGCGCTGTATGCCGGCCACCAGTTCGGCCATTTTGTGCCGCAACTGGGCGACGGCCGCGCGATTCTGCTGGGCGAAGTGAAAAATGCGGCGGGTGAAGGCTGGGAAGTGCAGCTGAAAGGCGCCGGGCGCACGCCCTATTCGCGCGGCGGTGACGGCCGTGCGGTGCTGCGTTCGAGCATCCGGGAATTCCTCTGCTCGGAAGCGATGCACGCGCTCGGCATTCCCACCACCCGCGCGCTCGCCATCGTCGGCAGCGACCGCCCGGTCTACCGCGAGGACGAGGAAACCGCGGCGCTGGTGACGCGGCTGGCACCGAGCTTCGTGCGCTTCGGCTCGTTCGAGGTGTTCTACTACCGCAACCAGATCGAGCCGATCCGGCAGCTCGCCGATTACGTCATCGCGCGCTACTACCCGGAGCTGGCGACGCGTGCCGAACCCTATGCCGAACTGCTGCGCGAAGTGGCGCGCCGCACCGCCGAACTGATGGCGCAATGGCAGGCGGTGGGGTTTTCGCACGGGGTGATGAACACCGACAACATGTCGATCCTCGGCCTCACGCTGGACTACGGCCCGTTCGGTTTTCTCGACGCGTTCGATCCCGGTTACGTCTGCAACCATTCCGACACCGGCGGCCGTTATGCCTTCGACCAGCAGCCGGATGTGGCTGCGTGGAACATCACCAAGCTGGCGCAAACTTTTGTGCCGCTGCTGTCGGTAGAAACGGCATCGGCCGCGATTGCCGACTATCCCCAGCAATTCGGCCAGGCCTACATCGCGCGCATGGCGGCAAAATTCGGTTTTCCCGCCAGTGGCGAGACGGTGCCGCTGTTGATGGATGGACTGCAACTGCTGGCGCAGAACCACGTCGACTACACGATCTTCATGCGCCGCCTGTGCGATTTCGACAGCGCGGCAGAAGCGGTCAACGCGCCGCTGCGTGACCTGTTCCTCGATCGCGCAGCCTTCGATGCCTGGGCACAGCGTTATGCCGCCGCGCTGCGTCAAACCGGGTCGGACGACAAGGAACGCGGCACAGCAATGCGCGCGGTCAATCCCAAATACATCCTGCGCAACCATCTGGCCGAGGTCGCCATCCGGCGTGCAGCAGACGATCGCGACTACAGCGAAATCAACCGCCTGCATCAGTTGCTCGCGCGGCCATTCGACGAGCAGCCGGTAAATGAAGCGTATGCAGCCGAGCCGCCCGACTGGGCGCGAAAGATTGAGGTAAGCTGCTCGTCGTGAAGCGAACCCTCCTTGCCTGCCTGTTGAGCGTTGTCCTGCTTGCTGCCTGTACCGGGCAGGCCATTCAGCGCAAGGATGGCAGCAGCAGCGTACGGGGGTTCAGTATCCGGGATCTGGCCAAAAGCGATGTCGACAGCGTGGTCGAAATCCACCAGCAGGAACTCCTGACCAGCCTCAAGGCCCTCACGGCCAAGCTCTATCGCCGCAATCCGGCGGAATGGCATAAATCCGGTTATTCCAGCGCTGACGAAGCAACGACCGCGCTGTTCAAAGCCCTCCCCTACTGGCAGGTCGCGTCACAAAAAAACCTCGGCTGGGCCGACTTGCTGACCCAGGCCGGTCAACCAGCCTATGCGGGCGATCGGGTGAAAGCGATGATGAGCGGCCTGTTGGTCATGAACATGGCCGCCTACAACCACCAGACCGAGTTTTACCTGCTGAGCGAAATGGATGCGCAGAAGTTTTACAACGCTGCACGCAATACTGAATATGTCGCGTGGGAACTGGCCTCCCGCCGCGACCAAACGGGCCAGCCGCTGCTTGTATCCAGCCCGTCCGGCGACAGCGCCACGATCGACCAAAGCATCGAACGTGAATTCGGCAAGCTCATCGGCCTGCAGGATACGCTAGCAAAAATCATCGAAGACAAGAACAACCGCGCCATCCGCTTTAGTGTCGTTAACGCCGCTGGCACCTTGTTTCTGCCGATCTGAGATGACTTGCGATGCCGATTGCGCGAGCTTGACGCGTGACCAGTGGGCCTGGGCGTTTTTGCGTCGCAACCCGGACTACCAGGCCGATTACCGTCGTTTCATCACCCTGTGGCACGCACTCGCAGCCGACTACGGCGCGCCCCCCAACCGTGATTTCTCGCGCTGGAAACACGACCCGCGCGCCTATGGACCGCTGCCCGGGGACAACGTACCTAACCACGTCAACGGCGAACACTGTGTCGGCGAAAACGACCGGATCCTGCTCGAATGCTGGATGGGCGCGAAATGGGGGTTTTACAAATTTCCGCTCGATCCAGCACGTAGCACCCCAGCCGAGCCAGACGAACTGGCCTGGCGGCCGCCACCCTTGTCCGATGTGCCACCTGACACGGCCTACCGGCTGGACATCAGCTTCGACCTGTCACTGCCGTTGCCGCTCCAACTGGAGGCCGCAAAATTCCGCCTGATCAGCCGTGCGACCGAACTGCGCCGCAACGGACTGGCCGCACCGATGACTGTAGCCAACCAGCGTGAACGCTGGCTACGGATGCTGCGTCTGCTGGATGGTGGGGAAATACTGAACGAGGAGGATGCGGCCCTGTTGCTCGAAGCGGAGGCGATGGCGAACGGCGGTTATCGGAATATCCTGCGGCTGGCAGAATCCAGCGCGGGCACAAAATAAAACCGGGGCATTTCGCCCCGGTTTTATTTTTCAGTTCGAAAGCGAACTGCTTCCGAAAAACTGATTTAAGCGAAATTCGCTTCCGCAAACTTCCAGTTCACCAGGCTGTTGAGGAAAGTCTCAACAAACTTGGGACGCATATTGCGGTAGTCGATGTAGTAGGCGTGTTCCCACACGTCCACACACAGCAGCGCCTTGTCGCCGGTGGTCAGCGGGGTGCCGGCGGCGCCCATGTTGACGATGTCAACCGAGCCGTCTGCCTTCTTCACCAGCCAGGTCCAGCCAGAGCCGAAGTTGCCGACGGCGCTGGACTGGAAAGCGGTCTTGAACGCATCGAAACTGCCCCACTTGGCGTTGATGGCATCCGCCAGCGCGCCGCTCGGCGCGCCGCCGCCATTGGGCGACAGACAGTTCCAGAAGAAGGTGTGGTTCCACACCTGGGCGGAATTGTTGTAGATACCGCCGGCGGGCGCGCTCTTGATGATGTCCTCAAGCGACTTGCTCTCGAAGTCGGTGCCCTTGATCAGGTTGTTGAGGTTGGTGACGTAGGCCTGATGGTGCTTGGCGTAGTGGTATTCGAAGGTTTCCTTGGACATGTGCGGTGCGAGCGCATCCATGGCAAAAGGCAGTGCGGGCAAAGTGTGTTCCATAACTCTCTCCTGATATTGAACAAACAGCAACAAGCGGGTGGCGATCCATTTTGATCGCGCCAACGTTACATCCAAGGTGTGACAGACACCTTAAAGAACACTTTAAAGAAAAAGGGCCGGTTTGAACCGGCCCTTTTTCTTGTATTTATATGGTCGGGACGAGAGGATTTGAACCTCCGACCACTTGACCCCCAGTCAAGTGCGCTACCAGGCTGCGCTACGCCCCGACGAAGCCCGAGATTCTACCAGACAAGCGCCCCCTGACGGAAGCCAGTCAGTCCAGTATTTTCAGGATCGCGGTGATTTCTGCACGCAAGCCCGAAACATCCAGCGCCAGTTTGGCTGCAGCAGGTGTCGGCTCGGGGGCCACTCCAGCTTCATGTTCAAGGCGCTGCCGCGCGCCACTGATAGTGAAGCCCTCTTCGTAAAGCAATTCGCGGATACGGCGGATCAGCAACACTTCGTGATGCTGGTAATAGCGGCGGTTGCCACGCCGCTTGACCGGACTCAGCTGGGTGAATTCCTGTTCCCAATAGCGCAGCACGTGGGCCTTGACCGCGCACAACTCCGACATTTCACCAATGGTGAAATACCGTTTGGCCGGAATCGGCGGGAGTTCACTCCGGGATGGGCGTTCCAACTTGGGCGCCTTCCACCTGGGATTTAAGTTTCTGGCTGGCGTGGAAAGTCACCACCCGACGCGCAGAGATCGGCATTTCTTCGCCTGTTTTGGGATTGCGGCCGGGCCGCTGTGGCTTTTCCCGGCATTGAAAATTGCCGAAACCGGATAATTTGACGATGTCGCCTTTTTCGAGCGACAAACGAATTTCATCGAAAAACGACTCGACGACGTCTTTCGCCTCGCGTTTGTTCAAACCCACTTTTTCGAACAGTAATTCGGCCAAGTCTGCTTTAGTGAGAGTGGTCATACGTTTGATAGCGAGGTTCAAATAGGCGCGTTAGGTACGCAAACTGGCATTGCACTGATTGAGCGCGGTATCGACCAGCTTTTGCACTGCATCGTCCACTTCCTGATCCGTCAATGTGCGTTGAGTATCTTGCATAACTACCCGAATGGCAAGGCTTTTTTGGTTTTCAGGCATGCCTTTACCCCGATAATCATCGAACCGTCCAGCAAGGCTCCAGCCGGGGTATGCACGTCCAGAACGAACGCCAGATCGCGCCTCACCAAGGGGAATCGCGACAGGCTGGTGTAACGCGGTACGCTGCGCCGGGCGAGAACGTCACTGTCGATTTCAAACAGGACAGGCGCACTTGGCAGATCGAACGTCTGCACCAGTCGGGGATGCAGCGTTCCCACCCAGCCCACGGCCCTGCCATCGAGCCACAACTCGGCCGACTGTCCGGGATGCAGGGCAGGATGCACGCTTCGCCGCGTATCCAGCGCATGACCAAACAGCCGCTCCAGATCGCCTTTGACATCAAAAAAATCAACCCGACGCGCCGTCGCACCCCACTGTTCGGGTAGCCCATCACCGTAGGCCAGCCCCCCCAGCCTCATCGGCTGCTCGGCAAGCGACGCGTAGACGCGACCCAACTCGAAAATGCGCACCCGCTCCTGCTGGCGATTGAGGTTATGGCGCAGGGTTTCGAGCATGCCGCCCCACAAGGTCGTGCGCATTACCGACAACTGGCTGGCGATGGGATTGGCAAGCGGAAGCGGACGTGCATCGGCATCAAGCGCAGCTTCCCAGGCAGGATCCACAAAACTGTAGGTGATGACTTCCTGATAATCCAGATCGACCACCTTCTGCCGCAGGACGTCATCCGCCAGCACGGTTTCGTCCTGCGGCAACATGCGCGAGGGTGCTGCAGGCGGCTGGGCGGGAATGTTGTCGTAGCTGAACAGACGCACGGCTTCTTCGATCAGGTCTTCTTCAATCGTCAGATCAAAGCGAAAACTCGGCGGCGTCACGATGAGCCGGTCATCCTGGCGCTCAACCTGCGCCCCCAATGCCAACAGGTCTCGCACCACCTGATCCGTATCAATTTCGATCCCTACCACGCGCTTCAGGCGCGCCAGCCGCAGCGTGATCGGCTCTCGGCGCGGCAATTCTGCCAGAGCTTCATTAACCGGTCCTGCCTGGCCGCCGCAGATATCGAGTAGCAATTCGGTGGCGCGCTCCAGCGCCCGCCGCGTCGAGCCGAAATCAACGCCGCGCTCGAAGCGGTGCGATGAATCGGTGGACAGGCCCAGGCGGCGCGCGCGTCCGGCAATCGCCGCCGGCGAAAAAAAAGCGGCTTCAAGAAATACATCGACCGTATCTGCTTCCACGCTGGTCGGCTGTCCGCCCATGATGCCAGCCAGCGCCACCGGCCCATTGGCATCGGCGACCAGCAGCATGTCGGGAGCCAGTTCGGCCGTCTGGCCGTTGAGCAGTTCCAGTTTTTCACCCGTGCGCGCCATGCGTACTTCGATACCGCCGTTGAGGCGCGACAGGGAGAATGCGTGCATCGGCTGACCCAGCTCGAGGAGGACGTAATTGGTAATATCAACTGGCGCCAGCAAAGGGCGGATTCCGCTTCGTTCCAGCCGTTCGGCCATCCACAACGGCGTGGTCGCCTGGGCATTGATGCCGCGCACCACGCGCCCAAGGTACAGCGGACAGGCTTCGCGCGCGGCCACATTCACCGCCAATGTGTCCTGAATCTGGATGGGTACATCCACAACCTGCGGCAGGCGCGTTGCCGTGCCCGTAATTGCACCGACCTCGCGCGCCAGACCCTGCATCGACAGACAGTCCGCACGGTTGGGCGTGAGCTTCAGAGTGATCAGCGTGTCGTCCAGGTTGAGCCAACTGCGGAAGTCTGCGCCTACCGGCGCGTCGGCTGCCAGCACCATCAAGCCATCGGCTGCGCCTTCGAGCCCCAGCTCCTTGGTCGAGCACAGCATGCCGAAGGATTCAATGCCGCGTACCTTGGTCACCTTGATTTCGATGCCGGGGAGCTTGGCGCCGGGACGCGCGCACGGCACCTTGAGACCTGCGGCGGCGTTGGGTGCACCGCACACGATGGTGACTGGATGGGCCTCGCCCACATCCACCTGGCACACCCGCAAGCGGTCGGCGTCGGGATGCTTCTCAGCCGACAGGATTTCGCCAACGAGCACGTTATTGAACGGAGGTGCAACCGGAGTCAAGGCCTCAACCTCCAGCCCGGCCATGGTTACCACGTGTGCCAGCTGTGCCGTATCGAGTGCGGGATTAACGAGATTACGCAACCAGGATTCAGGAAATTGCATGATAAGCGCGCTCTAGTTAATTGAATTTCTTGAGGAAGCGAAGATCGTTCTCGAAGAACAATCGTAAATCATCGACGCCATAGCGCAACATCGCCAGCCGCTCGACGCCCAATCCAAAGGCAAAGCCGATAAAACGTTCGGTGTCGATTTCGACATGCTTGAATACATTGGGATGCACCATGCCGCAGCCCAGCACTTCCAGCCAGCCGGTATGCGAGCACACCCGGCAGCCTTCCCCACCGCACATCACGCAACCGATATCCATTTCGGCCGACGGCTCGGTAAAGGGAAAGAACGACGGCCGGAATCGCACGGGCAAATCGTCGCGCTCGAAAAAGTTGCGCATGAAATCGGCGAGTACGCCCTTGAGGTCGGCGAACGAGACCGACTCGTCCACCCACAGACCTTCGACCTGATGGAACATCGGCGTGTGCGTGACATCGGAATCGCAGCGGTACACCCGGCCCGGCGCAATGATGCGCAAAGGTGGCTGGTTCGTCTGCATGTATCGCACCTGCACTGGCGATGTGTGGGTACGCAACAGGCCTTCCGACTGCAAATAAAACGTGTCGTGCATGGCCCGCGCCGGATGGTCTTCCGGAATATTCAATGCGGTGAAATTGTAGAAATCGGTCTCGATCTCGGGACCTGTCGCCACTTCGAAGCCAATCGACCGAAACAAGGCCTGAATCCGCGTCAAGGTACGCGAGACCGGATGTAGCCCCCCATGCGACAACCCACGCCCAGGCAGACTCACGTCCAGGGTTTCAGCCGCCAGTTGACGATCCAGTTCGGCCAACTGCAACGCATCGCGCCGCGTCTTCAATGCTCCCTCCACGGCCTGTTTGGCTTCATTGATGCGCGCGCCTGCGGTCTTGCGTTCATCTGCCGGCATCCCGCCCAGACTTTTCAGCAGTTCGGTCAACTGCCCACTCTTGCCCAGATAGACTGCTTTCACTTGCTCCAATGCTGGCAAATCGGGGCAGGATTGGATCGCGATGAGGGCATCAGCAACGATTTCGTTGGGATTTCGCATGGGGGATCTCGTTTGGATCGTTAAAGCAAATCGTAGGCAAACAAAAAAAGGCCTTACGGCCTTTTTTTGTTACGGACTGTCAGCTTAGGCTGCCAGCTTGGCCTTCACCTGATCGACGATCTTGGCAAAAGCATCCTTGTCGAAAATCGCGATATCGGACAACACCTTGCGGTCGATGCCGATTTCAGCGCGCGACAGGCCGTTCATGAACACGCTGTAGGTCAGACCGTGCTGGCGCGAAGCCGCGTTGATGCGGGCAATCCACAATGCACGGAACTGGCGCTTGCGCTGACGACGGTCGCGGTACTGGTACTGACCGGCTTTCATCACCGCTTCATTGGCGACGCGGAATACGTTCTTGCGACGGCCGCGATAGCCCTTGGCGGCGTTGATAATTCTCTTGTGACTGGCTCGGGCGGTTACACCCCGTTTGACGCGTGGCATCTAATCTCTCCTTTAAGCGTAGGGCAACATGCGCGAAATCGCTTTGTGGTCGCTGGCATTGACTGTTTCCATGCCGCGCAACTGGCGCTTACGCTTGGTGCTTTTCTTGGTGAGAATATGACGCATGAACGCGTGCGAACGCTTGAACTTGCCGCTGCCCAGCGCACGGAACCGCTTGGCGGCGCCGCTCTTGCTTTTCATCTTTGGCATGATGCTTCCTTTTATCTCATGCGGTCAGGTGATCCCACGGTGTGGAATGCTTCACCAACCCGACAACACGTATTGTGGCGTTTTTTAATCCGCTGACTTAACGCCAGGAGTCTGAGAAACGCCTGTCTCAATATTCTTTTGTATTCAAGCGAATACAGAAAAACAACTTCAAATTTTCTTTTTCGGCGCCAGCATCATGACCAACTGGCGGCCTTCCATCTTGGGAAACTGCTCGACTATCGCGATTTCAGCCAGATCGGTTGAAACACGGCGCAATTGCGCCATGCCGATTTCCTGGTGCGCCATTTCGCGCCCCCGGAAACGCAGCGTGATCTTGGTCTTGTCGCCATCTTCCAGAAACTTGGTCAGATTACGCAACTTGATCTGGTAGTCGCCTTCATCCGTTGCGGGGCGAAACTTGATTTCCTTGATCTGCACCTGCTTCTGCTTCAGCTTGGCTTCGTGCTGCTTCTTGCTTTCCTGGTACTTGAACTTGCCGTAGTCCATGATTTTTGCAACTGGCGGCTGTGCCGTCGGCGCAATTTCAACCAGATCAAGATCAGCCTCTTCCGCCTGACGCAGCGCATCGTAAACTTTCACGATACCAAGCTGTTCGCCTTCCACACCGACCAAACGCACTTCCGGGCATGTGATTTCCCCATTGATGCGTGTCTGTTTCTTTTCTGTTGCGATGAGCAGTTCTCCAAAACATCACCCGGAATCTGCCGGGGCAAAAATGCAAACAAGGCGCGGGTTCAACCCCAGCGCCTTGTTTGACCTATC
>NCHD01000078.1 GCA_002257045.1 Hydrogenophilales bacterium 16-61-112
CCGATATCCATCAGGCGACCACGCTTGATTTCAAGCACTTCCACCGCGAGCATCACTTCCGGCTCGGCCAGATCCTGGGTGGCAATGATTTTTTCGGCCAGGCGTATGGCGTCGGGGGTGTCACGGATGACCAGCTGGTTGAGACGCTCGTCGACATACATGTCGCGGGTCTTGATCAGCACGCGCAGCATCGCCATGGTGCTTTTGGCATCGGCGTTGCCCAGATAAAAGCTCTTGACCGTCAGTTCCTGGTATTGCTTCTGCTTGGCTGGGGTGTCGGGATAGATCAGCAGCGTGGTAGGGCTCATCACCTTTTTCGACAGCTGGCCAGTCGCCAGCAACATGCTGATCGCATCGGCAACCGTCGTGTTGCGGGCGAACAGCGTGGCGCGGGTATCGAGCCGCACGTCCTTGTCGAAAATGAAGTTGATGCTGGACTGGCGCGAAATCATGTCGAACACATTGCGCAGCGGCGTGTCGCGGAATTCCAGCGTGACAATTTTTTGCGCGGACGCGCCGAGTTCCTTCGGTGCATTTTCCTCCTGCGCGCGCACCATCTGCACCTTGCGCTGCATGTCGACGGCGCCCGCGTGGCCGGGGGATTGCGTCAACACCTGCTGCGCCTTGTCGGCTGCCAGCTTGGGATCATTCTGGGTCAGCGCCGCCTGCGCATCCTTCAGCAAACCCTGGTTCGCGACCTCGGTTTCCAGACTCGCCAGCAGCGTTGCTGCGCGCGGGTTTTCCGGGTGCGCCGCAAGCACCTTGTTGAGGGTGACTCTGGCCGCGTCAAAATCCCCCCGCCCGATTGCCTGCTGCGCCTGCTGCAGCCATTGGCTGGCTTGCCGCTCGCGCTGGGTGTGGTAGTAAATCCTGAGTTCCAGGTTGTCCGGTTCTTCGGCCAGGCCGGCTTGCAGGCGGGCGAGTCCGGCTTCGGTATCGCCGCTACCGATGAGTTTCCGCCCTTCGGTGAGACCCGGGCTGGCGCAACCGGCGAGGGCGAGCGCGCCAAGCAGCACGGCAAGCAAAAGAGAGGGGGGGGTGTGCTGCAATTTAATCTCCCATGCGCAGACTGCGCACCTGTTTCAGGGGTAAGTAGGTGAAATTCAAGGTCTTGCCCGTCACCGGTTCCAGCTGCCAGGCGCCATCCAGCACCTGGCCTGCCCGCACGCTGACCGGCAGGTTGCCGCGCGACAGATAATAAGTGGTGTTGGCGTCTTCCTGCCAGCTGCCCATGTAAGTAAAAGGCAGGGGCGGCGCTTGCGGCGGCGGCGGCGGCACATACGGAGGCGGGGGAGGCGGCGGCGGGTCGTTAGCGCCGGCATGACAGGCGCAGCCAGCTTGGCGGCAGGCCGCGCGCGGCGCTCGACCGCTTCAACCGGCTCGGCCACGTCTTCCGCGCTGTCGTTGAGTGCCAGCCAGCCCGACCAGAGCAGTGCCATGGCCAGCGTGGCGAAGAGCAGGATGCGGCGGCGGGCGTCATTCATGGCGCTGTCTCCACGAACAGGCCAAAGCGCAATTCGGTTTGCAGGTCCACGTTCTCGATCTTTTCGCGCTTGAGCTAGTACCAAATTTGGCATGCGCTCCAGCGCGGCCGCAATGAAGGCATGCACGGCAGGGTAGTCGGCCTGTACCTGAAACACCATTTGCCAGCGTGCGAGCGGCACGCCGTTGACAGTGGCTACGCTGTACTGGCCACGGGAAAGTTCAAAACCATGCGCCTGCGCGAGCCGCTCCAGTTCACCCACTGCGCTGGCAGCCGAGCTGTCGGGTGGCAGTTCGGCAACCGGATCGGGCGTGGCCACCAGCGGTTCAGCCGGGATCGGCTGCGCCGCGGCGCGCAAGGTGTCGAGCTGTATCTGCTGCTGGCGGGCCTGCTGTTCGAGCGGCTGCACCAAGGTGAAAAACCCTCCCAGTGCAAACAGCAGCAACGCGGCTCCGAGCAAGCCGACTCCGCCGAGTCGACGCCCCCATTGGCGTAATTGCCAGGTCAGGCTGTTCATGCGCGCCACTCCAGAATGGCCTGGAAGCGCACGGGCTTCTGCTCGGCATCGGTTTCGATTTCGTGCTGGGTCAAGGCCGCGCGCGCGATGCCGGGTTGTTGTTGCAATGACTCGATGAAGGCGACTGCATCGGCCAGATGGCGTGCCTCGGCAATCAGCTTGACTTGCCGCTTGGCATGGATGGCATCGAACTGAAGCAGGGCAATCTTGCTGCTGCGGGCGGCGGCAAGGGCGTCGAACGCGGGCTGCCAGCCGGCATTCAACTGCGCCGAGACACGGTTACGTGCTGCCTGGGCTGCGGTGTCGGCGCGCGAAACCACGGGTTTGGGCGCCGGGCGTTGATCCAGTTTGAGCAGGGCGCCAGCCTGCGCGGCGGCCTGATCGCGCGCGTCGAGCCATTGGCTAGTCACCCAGGCCAGTGCCAGCACGCCGGCGAGCAATACACCGAGCGTGAGCGTATCGACACGTACACGTCGGGCGGGGTGGAATTCAAGATCGAGACGCGCCATGTCAGATTTGCGCCTTGTGGTTGAGGTACAGCAGCGCCGTGGCACTGTGGGCACGGGCATCGTGCGGAAGGATGTGCCACTGCCAACCATCCGCCGCCGGCGTGAGGTTGCCCACCGCGCCAAGCCCGAAAGGTCGCAGCCATACCTGCCGGGCAATGGGCGCAGCGGCACATTCGGCTTCGCGCGCCACCCATTCGGGCAAGCTCGTGCGCCAGTCGGCATCCAGCGGTTGCGCGGCAAGGTGCTGCCAGATACCGCCACGGGCGCCCATCAGTGTGGCCCAACCGGGTTCGACGCCCAGCCACCAGCCATCGAAGCGCGCGGGCAGGCGCCGCACGGCACGGCTGGCCAACGGCATGATGCTGACTGTGCGGCAGCCGTGTCGCGCCAGCAGCGCCTCCAGCTGCTGCATCAGCTCGCCATCGACTGCCGCGCCGACCAGCCCGGCTTGCGGCGGCTGGCTATGCACCGCAAGGCGCCAGCCGCTTGCTTCGTCACCGTAAATTTCGCGCAGGCTGGCAGCCACCAGCGCGGTTTCCTCGGCCGCTGCGAGCGCCTTGCCGGGCGGCGGCGTCAGCACCGGGCGCACGAACTGTTGCGACAGCACCACTTCAACCCGGCGGCGCGGCCAGACCGTGTCGGCCAGCGCCTCGTCGAGCAGGGGCAGCAGGCTGCTGGCGGTACGGGTGTCGGACGTGAGCAGGCGGCTTTCGCCGCCGCCCAGCAAGGCGGCTTCGCCGGGGATGAGTGCAATCTGCAGGGGATCAGCCGACCAAGGTGACACGATTGATTTCCTCCAGGGTGGTGTGGCCGGTTTTCACCAGCGTCAATGCAGCCTCGCGCAGGCTGTGGGTGCCGCCGCGCACCGCGGCTTCCTTGATCTGACCGATTGGCGCGCGCGCGACGATGAGTTCGCGCAGTTCGTCGGTGAGCAGCAGGATTTCGGCGATCGCACGGCGGCCCTTGTAACCGGTTCCGCGGCAATGGCCGCACCCGCTGCCGTGCTGAAAATCGAAATCGGCGGTTTTATCTGTGGTCAGGCCGGACAACTCCAGCAGTTCGTCCGACGGCACGGCCGGCGCGGCGCAGTGCGGGCAGTTCACCCGCAGCAAACGCTGCGCGACGATACCGTTCAACGCCGAGACGAAGCTGTAAGGGTCAACCCCCATGTGGATGAAGCGACCGATGACATCAAATACGTTGTTGGCATGCACCGTGGTGAACACCAGGTGGCCGGTGAGCGCTGACTGCACCGCGATCTGCGCGGTATCGGAGTCCCGAATTTCGCCGACCATGATCTTGTCGGGGTCGTGGCGCAGGATCGAGCGCAGGCCGCGCGCAAAGGTGAGGCCCTTTTTCTCGTTGACTGGAATCTGCAGCACGCCGGGCAACTGGTATTCGACCGGGTCTTCGATGGTGATGATCTTGTCGCGGCCGTGATTGATTTCGGATATGGCTGCGTACAGCGTGGTGGTTTTGCCGGAGCCGGTCGGCCCGGTCACCAGCAGCATGCCGTAGGGCTCGGCAGCCAACTTGCGGATGCGCGCCAGCGGTATGCCGGTGTAACCCAGGCCTTCCAGCGTCAGCCCGCGCAGTTCTTCGGACAGCGCCTGACGGTCGAGTATCCGCAGCACCGCGTCTTCGCCAAACACGCTGGGCATGATCGACACCCGCACGTCCACCTCGCGTCCCTGCATCGACACTTTGAAGCGACCGTCCTGCGGCACGCGGCGCTCGGCGATGTCGAGTTCGGCCATGACCTTGATTCTGGAAACCGCCTGCTCGGCGGTTTCGGTACCGGGTACCTGCGCGACGTGCGACAACACGCCGTCGATGCGATATTTGACCGTCAGCCCACGCGGATCGGTTTCCAGATGGATGTCCGACGCACCCGCCTTCAGTGCGTCGTACAGGGTCGAGCGCACCAGCCGCACCACCGGGCTGGCGTCTTCGGCGATGCTGGCGAAGGACAGGGTTTCAGCGTCCGGGTCGAGAGCGGCTTGCGTGCTGCCGCCGCCCATCCCCTCCATGGCGTGCAGGCCTTCTTCGTGGCGTGCCATCAGGGCAGCCAGATCGGCTGGATGCGTCAGCGCCGTTTTGAACGGCACGCCGAGTACATGCGCAGCATAGGCGCGGCTGGCGCTGTCCCAGGGGTCGACCAGCAGGAGCCATAACTGCGCACCCGCATCGCGTGCCGCCAGGCAGTGACGCCGCGCAGATTCATTGAAACCGAGCTGACTGAAATCGGCCGTCAGCTCATTCAGGGCCGCCATCCCGAAAGCCGGCTGGTGGCTGTGCGCCGCCAGCAGGTGCAGGGCGGCATCGGCATCAAGGCCGAACTGGTCCTGCAAGCGCTGCATCAGCATCTGACCGGTCGTGCGCGCTTCCAGGCGCAGACTGGCGAGCGTTTCGGCGCTCAGCGTGGGGAGGGCTGCGTTCATTCGATCGATCCGGCCAGTTCAAAAATCGGCATGTAGAGCAGCACCACGATCAGGCCGATGGTCAGGCCGATGAAGACCATCAGCAGCGGCTCGAACAGGCGGGTAAACCAGTCCACCCAGCGGGCCATTTCTTCATCGTGAAAAATCGCGATGCGCTCCATCATTTCGCCCATGCGGCCGCTTTTTTCACCCACGCGCAGCAAGCGCGCCGCCACCGGCGTTGTCAGTTCGCCCCGGGCGAATGCTGCCGAAATGGTTTCGCCACGGCGCATCGCGTCGGCAGCGGTGGTCGCGCCCAGGCGTAAATGGGCGGACAGCAGGCTCGACACCATGCCGAGCGCCTGAACGATCGGAATGCCGCCGACCAGCAGCATGCCGAGGCTGCGGTAAAAGCGGGCCAGCTCAAAGGTGCGCAAATGCTCACCGATCGCCGGCGTGCGCCAGGCCAGGCGGGTGAGGGCGGCGCGCGTGGCCGGCTGCGACAGGGCCAGAACGATCGTTGCCACAAACCCGACGACGCCCAGGGCGATCAGGCCGCCGTGCGCCTCGACCAGTTCACCCCAGCGCAGCAGCATCTGCGACATCCACGGCAGGTCGCGTCCCGAATCGGCATACACCGTGGCAAAACGCGGCACCACATAGGCCAGCAAAAAGCCGATCACCAGCGTTCCGACGCCGACCAGCAGCATGGGATAGATCGATGCGGACAGCACCTTCTTCTTCACCGTGTCGATCTGGTTCTGGTAGCCGACATAGCGGCCAAGGGCAGGCGCCAGGTCACCCGTGCTTTCGGCCGCCCGCACCGTGGCGGCATACAGCGGCGGAAACGCTTCGCCCTGTGCGGCAAGCGCAGCCGAAAAGGGCCGTCCTTCACGCATGGTGGTAAGCAGGCGTTCGATCAATTGCCGCGATTCGGGACGACTTTCTTTTTCGGCCAGGGTTTCCAGCGATTCGGTCAGCGTCAGTCCCGCGTCCAGCAGGGCAATCAACTCCTGGGTAAACAGCAGCAGCGGAAACCGCGCACGCCGTGTCGCCAGCCAGCCGCCACGCTCGGCCGTGATCGAGAGCACCTGGGCGCCCTCGCGATGCAGCCGGGCCGTGACCTCGCTCTCGTCGAGCGCCTCCACGGTCAACGCCATTACACCCGTGCCAGGGCGCAGCGCCTTTACCCGATAACGCATGGCGTGGGCTTACCAGTTAGTGATGTCAGCATCGTTTCCAGTACCGCCCGGCGTGCCGTCGCGGCCCAGAGAGTAGAGATCAATCTCGCCATGCTCGCCCGGCACCCGATAGAGATAGGGCTTGCCCCAAGGGTCGTTGGGGACCGCTTTTTTCAGATAGGGACCATCCCAGCGTGGTTCTTCGGCCGGTTTGGTATTGAGGGCCGCCAGCCCCTGTTCGGTGCTGGGGTAGCGGCTGGTGTCGATACGGTACTGGTCGAGCGCATTTTCCAGCGCGACGATCTGCGCCTTGGCGGTTTTCACTTCCGACTTGCCGACCTGCGCAAAGTATTTGGGGGCGACGTAGCCGGCAAGCAGACCCAGAATGACCAGCACGACCAGAAGTTCAAGCAGGGTGAAGCCACGACTGCGGTTTTGCCGGGCTACTGTTTGGAAAAAAACCACCATCAACCTCCGAATTTATCGAGAACACCTGCACACCCGCTGGGGGACTCATTACTCACGCAATTTGAGTGCCTGCTCTATTACTGGCTGAAAAAACAGCAAATCCAGGCGGTTGGAGCATACCCCGTTACGGTTTTATTGCAGGCGATGCTATTAAAACATAGAAATATTTCAGTTCAAGTTAACGGTGTAAATGCGCGCTGCGTCGTGGATAGCTAGTTTGAAGTTTGCTTGATTCTGACGGCAACGTGCGCCGCACATCAACCCCGGCGCTGTTACTCAACGCGTAAGGAGCACAAGCCACGCATCGTATGTTGTTTTGATTCCTGTTGTCATTGCCGGGTATAGCGTGGGCGGAACCGGCTGCCCTGAACCCGGCGACCCCCGACGTGGGCAGCCACGCAACCCGTAGGCCTGTATCGAATCATCCCGCATCCGCGGCCTCGATTCTCCTCAACCAGTACCATACATGGGGGTTTATGTCGAAGATACCGCAGGTTCGGTGGTCGACAAGGCCAGCTGTCGTGTGCCAATTGCCACCAGGCGGCATTCAGCCTTTCCGAACCAGCAGCGCAATCGCTTGATATGGGCAAGACGGCACGCAACAGCATGAACCTGCTAGGTGCCGCCTGTAAAAACGGGTATTCCGGGATGGCAGCAAGGGCTGCCTGTGCACATGTCGCCCCCACGAAATTTCAGTAACCCTCTGCCAATGAAATCAATGAGTTACTCCCTTAGGGAAACGCTGATTTATTCTCCTTGTCGAGCCTAAATTTGAGCTGCGTCTGGCAGAATTCATTTGTACTTGTCACGGGTGATTTTGCGATGCAAACGAGCTTCTCCGAACTGGAATACGCGAGCAAGAAGAAACTGACCCGGCGCGATCGTTTCCTCGCCGAACTCGAAGCCATCACCCCTTGGGCTGCGCTCGAACAGACCATCGCTCCTTTCTACCCCAGCGACGGCGGCCCCGGCCGCCCACCCAAAGGATTGCCCCGGATGCTGCGCATGTACATCGCCCAGCAATGCTTCGGCTACTCTGATGAAGGCATCGAAGACGCCATCTACGATAGCCAGGCCATCCGCCGTTTCATCGGTGTTGATCTCACCCGCGACGCCGTACCCGATGCCACCACCCTCCTGAAGTTTCGCCATTTGCTCGAACAGCATCAGCTCACTGAATCCATCTTCAACGCCATCAACGCCCACCTTTGCGAGCGAGGCCTGTTTCTGCGCGAAGGCACCATCGTCGATGCCACGCTGATTGCCGCGCCGCCCTCGACCAAAAACAAAGCCGGCAACCGCGATCCCGACATGCACCAGAGCAAGAAAGGCAACCAATGGTACTTTGGCATGAAGGCGCATATTGGCGTTGACGCACACTCAGGCCTGGTGCATAGCGTGATCGGCACAGCGGGGCAAGTCAGCGACATCAGCCAGGCACAGGCGCTGCTGCACGGCGACGAAATCGAAGTGTTTGGCGATGCGGGTTACCAGGGCGTCGAGAAGCGCGAAGAGAATCTGGAGTCGCCTGTTACCTGGCATGTCGCGATGCGACCGGGCAAGCGGCGCGCACTGGACAAGTCTCCAGAAGGCGAGGCGCAGGAATGGCTGGAACAGACCAAGGCCAGCATTCGCGCCAAGGTTGAGCATCCGTTTCATGTGGTGAAGAATCTGTTCCGCCATCGCAAGACGCGCTACCGGGGACTGACCAAAAACGAGGCGCAGTTGTTCTCGCTGTTTGGCTTGGCGAATCTGATGCTGGCGCGTCGATGGCCGCTCAACCCACAGGGGCAAGTTGCGTCCTGAAAGTGGGGAATGGCAAGAAATCTTGCCAACATCCACCGAATAACCAGAAAAACCGGCGGCTTGACGGTTCGT
>NCHD01000197.1 GCA_002257045.1 Hydrogenophilales bacterium 16-61-112
GTGATGAGAATGCTGTTGCTTGTTCTGTTCGCTGCCATCGCATCCGCTGGGTATGCGGCTGACACCCCCCCTACCCTGCCAGAGATAAATGGCTATGGCAATGAGGCAGTGGCGCGGCAGAAGTCGAGTCAGGCGATCGATGCTGCCAGTCAGGCGGCGCGCAATGGCGCGGTTCGCGCCTTTCCCAAAATCAAGGTTCCATCTTCCGGCGTGGACATCGGCCAGATCGCGGCCCGCTATAACCAGACAGCGCAGAAGCCGGAAGACGACAATCTCATGATCTTCGTCACCCTGGGCATGCCGGGTAAGGCTCTGATAAATCTGGCCAGACAAGCCGCGCGCACCCGTGCAGTTCTGGTCTTGCGTGGTGTCGAGGGCGGGCTCGCCAAGGGAAACTGGCCGCGTGCCATGGAGGCACTGAGGCCGATTGCCGAAACGGGTGCTTCCATCATCATCCACCCAGATTTATTCCGCGCATACAAGGTTGTTCAAGCACCCACGTTTGTCCTGACGACAGGACAGCAGGGCGAAGCCTGCCTGAACAACCTGAGACAGGAATGCAGCCAGAGCCTGCGCGCGACCGGCGATGTCACCCTGGATTACGTGCTTGAACGCTGGGCACAAGGCGGCAGTCCACTGGCCACTGAGGCACGATCACGGCTGGCCATGCTGGAGTACCGGCCGTGAAGGCTTTACTGCTGCCACTGTGCCTGGTCTCAAGTGTGACCTGTGCCGACATGACCGCGAACGATGCCTTCAATGAGGGCAACACCTTCGGCAAGGCGAATGTCGGAACAGCCAAAAGCAAGATCAGCACCACCACAGCGAGCGATGCCAACACGGGGGTGCCGAACTATACAGCCACCGATCCTGCTTCCAGCTACTACATGGGCGGCACAGGTAGCCTGACGGCCCCAGCCACGGCGAGGGTCACTGGCTGTACATCCACCGCAGGAACGGCAGATCCCGATCCACATACCCACGGGAAGTGCGAAGGCGTCAGGATGCTGATGAATGACCCTGGCA
>NCHD01000079.1 GCA_002257045.1 Hydrogenophilales bacterium 16-61-112
GAGGTTGTCCTGCGACTGGGTTTCGAGGGAATCGGTCATGGGCGAGCCGGAGAGCGAGCGGGCGATTGTAGCGCGTTACGGAAAATTCCCGGGCGGCCACAGCCGTGCTGCGGCGGCGCCGACAGGGCTGGAGCAGTGTGCACGCGTCTTGCGGAGGGCGCCGGAGCAGACGCGGTTTTTGTTGACATCCTAAACGCTGACAGGGTGGATTTTGGCTGGCGGGCAAGACGGGTTGAAGACCGGGTACGGTTGAGGAGGATGGCCTTGATGTTTGACGATTCTGCTGTTTGAGCCATGACGATCAAGAAGAAATCGCCCGGCGCCACGCTCGATGCGGTCAAACCGGCACGCGCCCCCTCGTCGGCCCACCGCAAGAAGGCCAATCCGCCTGCCGGGGCTCCGCTTGCCGCAGTCTGAGGAGGACCGGGCCGCTGCGACGGGCGGCTTGGCAGCAACCCGCGCGAGCCCTTCCCCGCAGCACACGCTTCAAGGACCCGGCTTTGTTGCGGGATATCGACCAGGTGCTGCAGAACCTGGTGCTCAGCGAGCGCGAGGTGTATCACGAAAAGGACCAGTGGTCTTTACGCGTATCACGCCCGATCGCACGGCGGCCGGCTCCGATTTCTCGCAGTTCGCCGGGTCGACGCGCTGGCAGGCGCTGATTCACCAGGATGAAATCAAGGCGGTCCAGCACGTCATCGCGCAACTGTTTTCCGGTGAGGCGGCTGTCGTCCAGCACGAAAACAGCTGGCGCCGTCCCGACGGATCGCCGCGCCTGTTGAACTGGACCCATACCGTGCTGAAGGATGCAGCGGGCCGGATTCAATACGTGATCGGCACCGGCATCGACATCACCGACCCGCACCATGCCGAAAACCGGGTGCGCGAAATTCTGCAGGACGCTTCACGGCTGCAGCGCATGCAGACCGTCAATGAGCTGGCGACCCTGCTGGCGCATGAGCTCGACCAGCCGCTCGCCGCGATCGCAAGCTCAAGCTCAAGCTACGCTGAGGCAGGCCAGCAACTGCTGGGCCGCATGCCGCTGAAACAGGATAAGTTGACGCGGAATCTGGAGCAGATCAGCCAGCAAGCGCTCCGCGCCGGCGACGTCATCAAACATTTGCGTTCGTTCGTCGGGCGGTGGCGTATCGATCCTGTCCCGCTGGATTTGAACAAGGTGGTGCGCAACACCTGCAGCCTCATGTTGCCCAAGGCACGCAGCCGCGGCATCCATCTTGTGCTCGAACTGGCCGACCCCCTGCCGCCGGCCATGGGCGTGGAGTGCATATCGGCCAGGTGCTGCTCAACCTGATGCGCAACTCGATCGATGCCATCCGCGAATGCAGGATGAAACACGGCCGCATCGTCGTGACGACTCGGTATTGCGGCGACAGGGTTCAGGTCAGCGTGCGCGACAGCGGCCTCGGGGTCGGTCTGCGTATCAGCCGCAACCTGATCGAGGCAGACGGCGGCCGGCTGTAGGTCGAGCCGCAGTCGCCGGGTGGAATTTTCCATTTCGTTTTGCCGCTTGCGCCATGAACCCGACCTTATTTGTCGTCGACGATGACGATGCCATGCGCGATGCGCTGACCCAGTAGCTGGAGGTTGCCGGCCTGAACGTGGAAAGCCCCGCGGACGGCCCCACCTTTCCGGCAGCCTATGGTCCCGATCGTGCAGGCTGCCTGCTGCTGGATATGGCCATGCCGGGGATGATCGGACAGCAGATTCAGGAAACCCTGAATGCGTGTGGGATCGTCATTCCCATCGTGTTTTTGACCGGTCATGGGGACATTTCCATGGCGGTTCGCGCCGTGCAGTCCGGGGCGGTGGATTTTCTGGAAAAACCGATACAGGGAAGCATCCTGATCGAACGGGTGCAGCGCGCCTTGCAACTGGATCGGGAATGGCGCCAGAAACGCGGCAGCTTTCAGGCCATCCAGCAGCGTTTTGCCCTTCTGAACCTCCGTGAGCGGGAAGTCATGGCGCAGGTGGTGTCCGGCCTGACCTGCAAGGAGATCGCCAAAAAGCTTGACCTCAGTCCGCGTACGGTCGAGGTTCACCGCGCCCATGTCATGCACAAGATGGGGGTTTGCACCCTGGCCGGGCTGGTCCGTCTGGTCGCTGAGCAGACCGCTGAAACCACCTTGCCCGCCCTGACGACAGGGCTGCGGGCGAAGCGGCAAGCCCAACAGGAGCCGGACGACACGCCGCTGCCGCGCGCGGCCGGGTAACGCCCGTCCCCGATTCAGCGCGATGGCTTACTTCGGTACCTGGGCGTATCCCATGTAGCGCTTGATGACGGCCACCCGCCGTTGATAGGCACGCGAGCTGCGGTGGTTTTCAAACCAGCGCGGATTCGGGGCCATGGCCGCCATGCGGGCGGCCTGATCGCGGTTGAGCTTGGCGGCGGACTGCTTGTAATAGCGGCGTGCTGCGGCTTCGGCGCCGTAAATGCCGTTGCCCCACTCGATGACGTTGAGATAGACCTCAAGAATCCGCCGCTTGCTCCAGGTCGCTTCGATCATCAGGGTAATGACGGCTTCCTGGCCCTTGCGGATGAAGCTGCGGTCGCCGGACAGGAACAGGTTCTTGGCGAGCTGCTGGCTGATGGTGGAACCGCCGGCAACGAGCTTGCCTTTCTTCAGGTTCTTTTTGACGGCGGCCTCGATGCCCTCGACGTCGAAGCCTTCGTGCGAGATGAACTTCGCGTCTTCGGCGGCAACGATGGCGCGTTTCAGGTGGATGGATATCTTGTCGTAGGGCACCCACTTATGGCGCAGTTCGGCATCGGGGTTCTTGTCCTGCTGGCGCGCCAGCCCCGCCTCCATGAACGCAGTGGACGTGGGGTTGTGATCGATCCACCACAGCACGTGGGCGAAAATCCATAGCTGATACAACAGCAGCAAGGCAACAGCGGCCGCAACGCTTCTTCCGATCCAGCGCAGTGCCGTTTTCATGTGCGCAGACCCGCAATCACGGGCGCAGTGTCGGGGCGCATGCCGCGCCACAGATAAAAGGCTTCGGCCGCCTGTTCCACCAGCATGCCGAGGCCATCTGCGGTGGCGGCGCCGTGGCCACGCGCGAAGTCGAGGAAAGGCGTATCGCGGCCATACATCATGTCGTAGGCCAGCGTGTTCGCACCAAAAATGCGCGGGGAGAGGGGGGGACACTCGCCCGCCAGGCTGGCCGCAGTGGCGTTGATGACGAGATCAAACGGCGTGTCGGCAGCTTCAAAAGCAGATGCGCTGACACCCCGCCCGAACAGCCCGGCCAGGTCCCGCGCGCGACCAAGGGTCCGATTCGCGATTACCAGTTCTGCGGGCTGCTGATCGAGCAGCGGTTCGATCACCCCGCGCGCCGCGCCGCCGGCACCCAGCAACAGGATGCGCTTGCCGCCCAGTGCGCAATGCAGATTGTGGGTGAGGTCGGCGACCAGGCCGGCGCCGTCGGTGTTGTCGCCGAGGAGGCCGTCGCGGTCGATGCTCAGCGTATTGACCGCCCCGGCGCGCTCGGCACGCGGGCTCAGGCGATGTGCCAGTTTGAACGCGGTTTCCTTGAACGGCACCGTGACATTCGCGCCACGCCCGCCTGCTGCGATGAACGCCGCTAGGCTGTTGGCAAAGCCGTCCAGCGGCGCGAGTATGGTTTCATAGCTGATGTCCTGCCCGGTTTGGCGAGCAAACGCGGCGTGGATCAGCGGGGATTTTGAGTGGGCGATGGGGTGCCCGAAAACGGCGTAGCGATCAGTCATGGCGCGCTATTCTAAAGCAGCGCAGACAGCCCGCACCTCAGGTTTGTGTCCAGGGCAGCCCGCGTTGCCGCCAGCCGTTGAGCGCGTTGCGGTGGCCGGAGCTTTTGTCGAGATCACCCTCGAATCCTTCCAGCACGTTGTAGCAATGCCGCAAGCCGGCTTCGGTGCCCACGATCGCGGCACGGTGCGAGCGCTGGCCGCTGCGGCAGATGAAAAACAGCAGCGACTCCGGATCGACAGCCTGTTTCAACTGCGCGGGAAAATGCGGATTAATCACCCAGCCCGGCCAGGACTGCCACTCAACGTGCACGGCCCCAGGCAGGGTGCCGGTCAACTCCAGTTCAGCGCGCGAACGCACATCGATGAGTTGCGCGCCCGGCGCCAGTTGCAACAATTCATGCGCTTCATGTGGCAGCAGTGCACCAAGATATGGCCATGCCTGAGCCTTGCTGCGAGCATGGGCAGCGATGAGCAATTCAGTGATGCGTCCCATGATTTGGCTCCCGGTTTGTTTTTCACAGTATAGGAAGCGCTTGACCAGTTGTTCAATGCACTTAATTGGTGCGCTGTAAAATTGCATGCGACAAAACAGTGCAATCATTGGGGGTGTGCGGGCTTGTCTTCACGGCCTGCGCTTGTGGCACAATGTCAGATAGATATTTTCAGGTGTGGCACGGTTTCTGCTGGCTGAACATCCCGTACATATCGAATATGTCGTTTAACTTTATTTCAGCTTGAGGAGAACCCGCATGGTCGTGGCCGATGTAATTAAAATGATCCAGGATAACGAAGTCAAATTCGTTGATCTGCGCTTTACCGATACGATTGGCAAGGAACAACACGTGTCGATTCCGGCCCGCTTGGTGGATGCCGAGTGGTTTGAGGCCGGCCACCCGTTCGATGGCTCATCGATCGCTGGCTGGAAAGGCATTCAAGCGTCTGACATGCTGCTTTCCGCTGATCCGGATTCGGCCTGGATCGACCCCTTCTTCGACGAATCCACCTTGATCCTGACCTGCGACGTCATCGAGCCGTCCGACGGCAAAGGCTACGAGCGCGATCCACGTTCGGTCGCCAAGCGTGCTGAAGCTTACCTCAAGTCCACCGGCCTCGCTGACACCGCCTACTTCGGCCCCGAGCCCGAGTTTTTCATTTTTGATTCCATCACGTGGCACGATGACATGTCGGGTTGCAGTGTGAAAATCAACTCCGAAGAAGCGGCTTGGTCCTCTGCCGAAAAATACGAAAACGGCAACACAGGCCATCGTCCCAGCGTCAAGGGCGGCTATTTCCCCGTGCCCCCGGTTGATTCGCTGCAGGATATTCGCGCCGCCATGGTGCTGGCGCTGGAAGAAGCCGGCGTTCCGGTCGAAGTGTTCCATCACGAAGTGGCGACCGCCGGCCAGTGCGAAATCGGCACCCAGTTCAGCACGCTGACCAAGCGCGCCGACTGGACACAGATGCTGAAGTACATCGTGCATAACGTCTCGCACGCCTACGGCAAAACCGCGACCTTCATGCCCAAGCCCATCGTCGGTGACAACGGCTCCGGCATGCACGTGCACATGTCGCTGTGGAAAGACGGCAAGAACCTGTTCGCCGGCAACGGCTACGCCGGCCTGTCCGAGCTGGCCCTGTACTACATCGGTGGCGTCATCAAGCACGCCAAGGCACTGAACGCGATCACCAATCCGTCGACCAACTCATACAAGCGTCTGGTTCCGGGTTTTGAAGCGCCGGTGATGCTGGCCTACTCGGCACGCAACCGTTCGGCTTCGATCCGCATTCCGATCGCCGCCAGCGAATGCCACAGCCTGGAAATGGCGCTGGAAGAACTCGACAAGGATCGCGAGTTCCTGACCCGTGGTGGGGTATTCACCAATGACATGATCGATGCTTACATCACGCTCAAGATGGAAGACGTCACCAAGTTCCGCATGACCACGCACCCGGTCGAATTTGCGATGTATTACTCCCTGTAAGCCACGCGCAGACAGGAAAAAGGGCAGCTCAGGCTGCCCTTTTTTATGCCCGCCGACCAGCCGCGAAGCGTTTGGTCGCTTCAGAATGTTCGGTTTCATCCGTAATGGTTTGAGTACCTTACACTGATCCCCATGCAAAAATCCCCCGTCTTTTTTCTGTTTTCCCTGATTTTGGCTGCCCCCGCGCAGGCAGAAATCTACAAATACATCGACGAAAGTGGCCATGTCACCTTTACCGATGTGTACAAAAAAGGGGCGAAGCGGATCGATCTGCCGGGTGCGCCGACGTCATTGCCGTCGCGGGGGCAGTCCTCCGGCAAGCGTGCCTCGGCCAATCCCAGTCCCGCCGATTTTCCGCGTATCGATGCGGGCACGCAAAAGCGCCGCGACGACATCCGGCGTCAGGTGTTGCAGGATGAAATCGATGGTGAACGCAAGAATGCTGCCGAGGCGCGCCGGCAGTTAGCCCTGGGGGAAAGACTGGCGCCGGGCGAGCGGAAGAGCGATGCGAGCTATCTGAATCGCGTTAAATCCTTGCGTAATAGCGTGCAGCAGCACGAGCAGAACGTGGTCTCGATTCAGCGCGAACTGGCCAACCTGAAGTAGGTTTCGTGCTTTCTGCGGCTCCTTGCCGCAGCACTCGCGCGAATTCACACTATGCATCACGATAACGCCGGCGTGTTGATACGCTGGCACAATCAGTGCTTTCGTTCAGTGCATGAGCACGATGCCCAACTCCCCCGGTCAATTTTCAGGTCTTGATTGTCTTTCAACTGGCGTTATGGTGCTGGACGCGCTTGACCGCATTGAATACGTCAATCCTGCAACCGAAACCCTGCTGGGCATTTCGGGCGTGCTGCTAATCGGCAGTTCAGCTGGACAGATGTTCGAGCAAAGCCCTGAATTGCTGGGCGCGATCCGGACCGCGCGCCTGCAGCAGGAAACTGTCATCGAGTACGAAATCGATGTCGCGGCAAACGGGCATCCACCCATCCGGCTGGGCTGCAGCATTTCGCCGCAGGAAATCCCTGCGGATTCGCTGTTGATCGAGATGCGTGCCGTCGATCCGCACTTGCGCATCGCACGGCTGGAACAGGCGCGCATGCAGCAGGAAGCCAATCGCGAACTGCTGCGTAATCTGGCCCATGAGATCAAGAACCCGCTTGGCGGCATCCGCGGCGCGGCGCAATTGCTTGAACACGAATTGCCGCGTGAGTCGCTGCGTGAATACACCCAGGTCATCATCAAGGAATCCGATCGCCTGCAGTCGCTGCTGGAGCGCCTGCTGACGCCGCATCGAACGCCCCGTTTTGGTGCGGTCAACATCCATGAAGTGCTGGAACGGGTGCGCAGTCTGGTGCTGGCCGAAACTCCCAGCGTGACCCTGCGGCGTGATTACGATATCAGCCTGCCCGAAATACGGGCTGATGTAGAGCAACTGATCCAGGCTACGCTGAACATTGCGCGCAATGCCTTCCAGGCCATGCACGGCCAGGGTACCGTCATTTTCAAGACCCGGGTCGCGCGGCAGAGCACGCTGGAAAGCCGGCGACACCAGCTCGGCATGCGGATCGACATCATCGACGATGGCCCCGGCATTCCCGACGAAATTCGCGGACAGATTTTTTATCCCCTGGTGTCGGGGCGCGAAGGGGGAAGTGGTTTGGGCCTGGCGGTGGCGCAGACGCTGGTCGCACAGAACCACGGCACCATTGACTGCGAAAGCCACCCGGGGCACACCGTTTTTTCGATTTTCCTTCCACTCCCCTCCTGAATCCCATGGCTAAATCTACTTGTGTTTGGATTGTTGACGACGATCGATCGATTCGTTGGGTGCTCGAAAAGGCCATGCAGCGCGAGAATAGCCTCGAATTGCTGCAGGCGCTGAAGGAGCGTTTACCCAAGGTGCCGGTCATCATCATGACTGCGTACTCCGACCTCGACAGTGCTGTAGCGGCGTTTCAGGGCGGCGCGTTCGAATATCTGCCTAAGCCGTTCGACGTCGATCAGGCGCTGGAACTGGTGCAGCGCGCGCTGGCAGAAAATGCCAGCAGCGATGTGTTGCAGGGCAGCGATGTTCCTGCACCCGAAATCCTCGGCCAGGCGCCCGCCATGCAAGAGGTATTTCGCGCTATCGGCCGCCTGGCGCACTCGCATGCCACCGTGCTGATTACGGGTGAATCCGGCAGCGGCAAGGAGTTGGTGGCGCAAGCGCTGCATCGCCACAGCCCGCGCGCGGGCGGGGCGTTCATTGCCTTGAATACCGCTGCGATTCCCAAGGACTTGCTGGAATCCGAATTGTTTGGCCATGAGCGCGGCGCGTTCACCGGCGCTGCGGCGCAACGGCGCGGGCGCTTTGAGCAGGCCGATGGTGGCACGCTGTTTCTGGATGAAATTGGTGACATGCCCGCCGAACTTCAGACGCGTTTGCTGCGCGTGTTGTCGGATGGACAGTTTTATCGGGTGGGCGGCCATTCTCCGATCAAGGTGAATGTGCGGGTGATTGCCGCGACCCACCAGGATCTGGAAGTGCGGGTGCGCGAAGGTCTGTTCCGCGAAGACCTGTTTCATCGCCTCAACGTGATCCGTCTGCGCTTGCCAGCCCTGCGCGAACGGCGCGAGGACATTCCGCTTCTGGTACGCCATTTCATGCAGAAAAGCGCACGTGAATTGGGGATGGAAGCCAAGGGCATGTCGGACGCCGCGCTCAAGTCGCTGGTGAGCCTGCCGTGGAGCGGCAATGTGCGCCAGCTCGAAAACGTCTGCCACTACCTGACTGTCATGGCACCAGGTCAGGTGGTCGAGGTGGGCGATCTGCCAGCTGACCTGACCTTGAACACGGCCGACTCCGCCAGCGGCGACTGGTTGCATGGCCTGGCTGCCGAGGCCAGCGCGCGCCTGTCACGCGGGGATGCCGCCATTCTCGACGACCTGACGCAGGCGTACGAAAAAACCCTGATCGAAGTGGCGCTGCGCCACACTGCCGGACGGCGCATCGAAGCGGCCCACTTGCTGGGCTGGGGGCGCAACACGCTGACACGAAAAATTCACGAGCTGGGGATGGATAACGAGGTCGGGGCCGAATAAGCCAAGTGATGCGAGTAGCGTATTTGATGGGCAACAAAAAAGCCGACGTGATGTCGGCTTTTTTGCGACTGGGCCGGGTTCAGGCGGCCTTGGCTTCTTCCAGCACTTTCTGGATTTCGCCCTTCTGGTACATCTCGATCATGATGTCGCAGCCACCGATCAATTCGCCGTTCACATAAAGCTGCGGGAAGGTCGGCCAGTTGGCGTAGTGCTTCAGGTTTTCGAAAATTTCCGGGTCGGCCAGCACGTTGACAGCCAGAAAGTCCTGCACGCCACAGGCCTGCAGGACTTGTGCCGCTTTCGAGGAAAAGCCGCACTGCGGGAACTGGGGCGTGCCTTTCATGTACAGCACAACGGTGTTGTTGGTGACTTGGTCACGGATGCGATCGAGAGGGGACATGGCGGCTCCTTGGGTTGCTGATTGACACTCGAATACCCGAGTGGAATGGTCAAGAATTATACGCCCGGTACACCCTGCGTCAAGCGGGTTTCGGGACGTCGCTGTCGGGCGTCGAACGAATAAATGCTTTGTGAAACAAATGCGGGACAAGCAGATGGATGGGCATGCGCAGCCAGTGTGCGCGCACGAAGGCCGCCAGGCGCGCTGCCGGGGTCAGGGCGTCTGCGCAGCTGGCATGTGCGGGCGCAAGCGCGCGGGTAAAAATCGCATCCATCAGGCCGCGGGTGAGGCGATTCGGCGCGGCTGTGCGCAATGCGGTGAATACGCTGTCGGGAATCGGGGTGTCCAGAAAGTAATGCAGGTAGCGCAAGGCGTAGAAAAGCGAGCGACCGAGCTGCAATTCGTCCGCCCGCGCCGTGAGGCGTAGCCAGAAATGGGGGGAATCGGCGGCGTCGCGAAACAGCAGGTCTAGGTCGGTCAGGTCGCGCAGGCCATGCGGCAATTCGCCGTCATGAAACAGGTGAGTAGCGGAATGCAGGATGCGGTCTTCGGTCGACAGCACATAAATCCCGGGCATGCCTTCGACTGCGACGGCGCTGCTGCGCAGCTTGCCCGAGTCGGGGTGGTAGCGGGCGGTATCAGGCAGGATCGCGTGATGGACATCAATCACGGTGGCGCGCTTGAGGTGCTGCATGGGCGGGATTTCGTGCATCCAGCGGCGGTAATAGCGTTGATCGTAATCCGACAAGCCGGTCGCGTTCCAGCCAGCCAGCATCAGCGCGGCTTCGACCGGCCCCAACTGCGCGCGGGGTACCAGAATATCGATGTCGTTAAACAGCCGTCCTGCCGCAGCGGGCAGCCCGGCGACCACATAGGCGCCACCTTTGAGCACGATGACGGGAATTGCCAGCTTGGCCAGCGCTTGGCGGATTTGGCTGATTTCCCAGCGCACGGCTAGCTGCTGCTTGTCCGCAAGCGTGGCAGCCGAATCAAAATGCCAGCGCGCCTCGTTCGGGATGCCACTAACCAGGTCGTGCTGATCGAGCACATGGCGAACGCGCGCCAGTAACCCTGCGCTACGTGCCTGCCTGATCAACAGATCCCAGTCGGCCATCGAAAACTGACGCACCCGACCCGGGTTGCGCAGGGTGGCCGAGACATGGTCTTTGGGCCGGGTGGACCCGGCCGGGCTAAACAGCGGCATGCTGTTCGGCCAGACGATCAAAGGCGGCGACCGCTTCTTCCAGCTGGCTGTATTCAAAGTCGTAGCAGCCGACGCGTTCGATCAGCGCGGTGCCAACGCGAAAGCCTTCTGCGCCCAGATGGCTGTAATTGAATGCGTTTTGTGCCAGAAACATGAAGGTTTGCGCCTTGGAGCGGGGGGTCAGCTGGGTGTGGGCCTGCGCCGTCCATTTGGGAAAAATCACCCAGCCTGGCCGTGCCGCTTCGTGCTGGCGCCGCACGCTTTCCGTCGGCGGCCGCATGTGCGCGACCGTGCCCTTGGCCGTGTCATGCGAGGCGCGGTTGATGAAGGCACTGGGCGAAAATGCCCGGATGACATCGATCGACTGGTTTTTCAGGCTCACCGGCCGCGGCAACGGGTGAATCTGGCCGCTCAGGCGGTCGATCAGCGTGAGTTCATCCGACAGCAGCCGCCAGCCGGACAGCACCAGCCCCGCCGTCAGCGTGCTTTTCCCGGAGCCGGGCGGGGCGGGCAGGATGGCAGCCAGGCCATTTTTCTCGACCACCGCAGCGTGAATGATCAGGTATTGATGCGCATGCATCGACACGCACCAGTTCAGCCCCCATTCCAGCATGGGGTAGGCCTGGTCGAGCGGCAGCGGTTTGAACGGCAGGCTGCCGTCATACGAGAAGTCGACCTGGGGCCGAAACCAGCGCCGCAAGGGATTGGGCGGGTTCAGTTCGACATGGAAGTCGGCAAAGGCGTGGCTGGCGTCACGCGTTTCGAACTGGCCGTAGAGGTCGACCAGTCCCTGGGCAACCGAAGGCAGGCTGGACTGCACCCTCAGCGAAAAAGGCCCGGTGCGCAGCCACACGCCGTGACCGGCGAGCCGCTGCCGTAACTCGGCAGGGGGGAGTTGTAGCAGCTTCACGGCGTTTCGAGTAGGCCAAGTTTGCGCAAACTGGCAAGCGAGTCTTGGGTCAGGGCGGTGAGATGTTCGCTGGGCTGGTCGAGGCGGGATAACAGGGCGGGTTCGATTTCGTGAGCCATCATGCCGGGACGACTTTGGATTAGCTCGAATAGCGTCAGAGTGAAGGGAGCAAGCAGATGCGTGTCGCCCGAGGCCGTATCAAATACGACGGCCTCGTTCTCAAAGGACTTGAACAGAAAGCGTGCCAAACGTGTGAGTGCGTGTGGATGCGGGTACGTGGAAATTGAGGTATTGATGGCTTAGTGAAACGTGCTCTTGATGTAATCAACGATTTCTTTCGATTTCCATTTCACGCCGGCGACCGGTTCAAAATACCCCTGGCTTTCCCATTCGCGCCACATGTTGGTGACATCGGACTCTGATAAAACCGGCGTCAAGCCTGCCGCGGCATTGAGCAGGGCGGCAACGATGTGCGCGCCCAGGTTGTCGGGGTCGGACAAGTCCCAGGGGTTGTTGCCGTTGCTCATCTGCATGACCTGCATCATCGACAGTGACGTGAGGACGGCCATGCGGCCGCCATCAACATAGGCAATAAAATTGTCGCCCGAGAAGAGGGGGTGGAACAGGGTGCCCGCAGACCAGTTTTCCACTTGGTTGCATTGGTTCGAGCAGCTGCCCGGGTCGTAGGACACGGGCCATTTATTTGGCTTTTCTTTCCAGTATCCCGGCGAGAGGCCGCTGCAGGTGATGGGCGTGCCGTGCTGGCTCATGTTGCCCGAAAAGGCGGCCGAGGGGGATTCGCACACCCCTGCCAGCACCGGCCGGCTGGCCAAAGTCAGGATGGCGGTTGCGCCGATCGCCCCGCCTGCCAGTTTGCGACGGGATTGATCGACGGTTTCTGGCGATGAAGCGTCGGTTGGGGTGTTGGGCGTGTCAGGGATGTGATCAGACATGGCAGACCTCGATAATCGTTTTTCAGGTATTGGTTGAATCAAAGCAAGAATCGATCCAACATGACCAGGGCAGGGTGGATGCCCATGTTCCCTTGGCTGAACGGATCAGGGCGCAGTTGCGCGGATCAATAGTGTAAATTATTCCGACACTTTGCCGCCACTAACGCGCAGGATGCCGGACAGGTCATGCCAGGATTGAGGAGCGCCGATGCCGTTCTGCTGCAGCAAGCGTCGGACGGCTTCAGCCTGATCGTAGCCATGTTCCAGCAGCAGGGTTCCGCCAAGCTTGAGGTGGCTGCAGGCTGCAGCGGTCAGGTGGCGCAGGTCGTCGAGGCCGTCGCGACCGGCGGCCAGCGCGCAAAGGGGTTCGAAACGCACGTCGCCCTGCGCCAGGTGGGGGTCGGCAGCGGCGATGTAGGGCGGATTGCCGACAATCAGATCGAAGCGTCGGCCTTCGAGTGCGCTGAACCAGTCGCTGGTCAAAAACTCGACACGCGCGTCGAGACATTCAGCATTGCGTTGTGCAACAGTCAGTGCGGATGGCGACCGATCGACGGCCGTCACGCGGGCAAGCGGGCGCTCCAGCGCCACGGTGATGGCGATGCAGCCACTGCCGGTCCCCAGGTCCAGCACATCGTATGCCTGATTGGGCGGGATGCGGGCCAGCGCCAGTTCAACCAGCCGTTCGGTATCAGGTCGTGGAATCAATACATCGCTTGAAACCCGAAAGGGCCGGCCAAAAAATTCGCGGCTGCCAACGAGATACGCAATCGGCAAGCCGCTTAGCCGGCGCGCAAGCAAGGGCCGAAAAGCATCGAGCTGTTGCGGGGAAAGCAGGTCGGTGTCGTGCGCGATCAGCCAGGCCGCATCGGTTCCCAGGACATGTGCTGTCAGCACACGGGCATCGAGTCGCGCATCGCGGCGCGGCAGATCGAGTGCCGCGGCGATGCGGATGGTGGTGTCTTCGATCAGGCAGGCAACCGAAATGGCCTCGCGGTTCACGGCTTATCCTTCGCCCGACAGCGTCGCCAGCAACTCGGCCTGATGCTCTGCCGCCAGGGCATCCAATAACTCGGTGAGGTCGCCGTCCATCATCGCATCGATCTTGTACAGCGTGAGGTTGATGCGGTGGTCAGTGATGCGCCCCTGCGGGAAGTTGTAGGTGCGGATGCGGTCGGAACGGTCGCCGCTGCCGATCAGGCTCTTGCGGGTGCTGGCCTCAAGCGCGTGCTGCGCCTGCAGTTCGCGATCCTTCAGCCGGGCGGCCAGCACGCTCATTGCCTGCGCGCGGTTGCGATGCTGCGAGCGGTCGTCCTGGCATTCGACCACCAGCCCAGTCGGCAGGTGGGTAATGCGTACGGCGGAGTCGGTCTTGTTGATGTGCTGGCCGCCCGCGCCGGAGGCGCGATAGGTGTCGATGCGCAAATCCGCCGGGTTGATGCTGATTTCGGCCACTTCGTCGGCTTCCGGCATCACCGCGACGGTGCAGGCCGAGGTGTGGATGCGCCCCTGCGATTCGGTTTCGGGCACGCGCTGCACGCGGTGGCCGCCCGATTCGAATTTCAGCCGTGAATACGCGCCGGTGCCGACGATACGCAGGATGATTTCCTTGTAGCCGCCGACTTCGCCGGGGTTTTCCGACACGACTTCGACTTTCCAGCCCTGTCGTTCTGCGTAGCGGGTGTACAAACGTGCCAGGTTGCCGGCGAACAGTGCCGATTCGTCGCCGCCTGTGCCGGCGCGGATTTCGAGGAAGATATTGCGCTCGTCGTTGGGGTCTTTCGGCAGCAGCGCGGTTTGCAGGTCGGTTTCCAACTGCAGAATGCGCGCGGCGCTATCGGCAAGTTCGGCTTCGGCAAGTTCGCGCAGTTCCGGGTCGGCCAGCATCTCATGCGCGGTTTTCTGGTCCGATTCGGCTTGCCGGTACTCGCGGAACAGTGCCACTACGGGATCGAGATCGGCGCGTTCGCGGGTGAATTTGCGGTAGGTCTCCATGTCGCCGGCGATTTCCGGCTGCGACAGCAAGGCATCGAGTTCCTCCAGCCGCTCGTCGGCGCGAGCGAGCTTGTCGGCGAGGGAGGCTTTCATTCCTGATGCAGGCCGTAGAGCTCCAGGGCTTTTTCGGCCTTTTCGATTTCGTGGCGGCGATGGCGGTCGGCATTGTCGCGTAGCGCGCGGATCACCGGCACCAGTTCGCGGCCTTCCATCCAGTGGACGAAGCTTTCGACGCAGGTCTTGATGATCGCTTCGGCCTGCGCCACCTGCGCCACCCGGATGTCCATGCCTTCGCGCACCACTTCGCCAAGGTCGTCCACGCTGTATAAGAAGATGTCGTCCATGTCGGCGACCTCGGCTTCGACGTCGCGCGGCACCGCCAGGTCGACGATGAAGATGGGGCGATGGCGGCGTTGCTTGATCGCGCGTTCGAGCATGCCCTTGCCCAGAATTGGCAGCGGGCTGGCGGTGGAGGTGATGATGATGTCGTAGGCGGCGGCTTCGTCCGGCAGCGCGGTCAAGGGGATCACCCCGGCGTTGAAGCGCTCGGCCAGCGGACGGGCGCGTTCTGTGGTGCGGTTGGCCACGGTCATGCGCCGCGGATGCTGTGCTGCGAAATGGGTCATGCACAGTTCGATCATTTCGCCGGCGCCGATGAACAGGCAAGCCTGCTCTTTGACACTGGGGAAAATGCGCTCGGCCAGGCGCACCGCAGCGGCGGCCATCGACACCGAATTGGCGCCGATTTCGGTGCTGGTGCGTACTTCCTTGGCAGCCGAAAAGGTGCGTTGAAACAGCTTGTGCAGCAGCAGGCCGAGCGTGCCGGCCTCTTCGGCCGCGGCAACCGCCTGCTTCATCTGGCCGAGAATCTGGGTTTCGCCCAGCACCATGGAATCGAGCCCGGCGGCGACGCGAAAAGCATGCTGCGCCGCTTTTTCGCGCGGCAGCGCATACAGGTAAGGCGCCAGCTCGCGGCGGTCGATATGGTGAAAGTCTGCCAGCCATTGCACCACGTCTTCGGGTGAAGGCGTATTGACATACAGCTCGGTGCGATTACAGGTGGACAGAATGGCAGCCTCGGACGCACGCTGGCTGTGGACCAGTTCGCGCAGCGCCAGCGCCAGCTTTTCGGGGCCGAACGCGACCTGCTCGCGAATGGCGAGGGGTGCGGTGTGGTGGTTGACCCCAAGGGTGAGAAGCTGCATGACGGCAGGCGGCCGAAAAACGAAGGCGGCTATTTTAACTGCTCCCGCCAGGCAATGCGTGCGTAACCTGGGTGGCGGCGTGCCCATGTAGGCAAACCGATATTGAAAAAGGTACGTGGATAATTCTGCGACACCCAAACGGTGCCGCAGATATGTAAGGCTTTACTGATTACGTCGCCTTGCCGTCCAACCAACAAACGCCAGCCCAGATAACATTAATCCCCAAGTTTCTGGTTCGGGTACGGAAGTTGTTACGTCGACCGCGAAATTTAAGCCTTGGAAAGCGCCATTAACCAGCCTGAATCCTCTTGCACCGTCACCATCTACATCGGCGGCAATGTATTGAGTCTCGAAACCGTTGTACACGATATCCCACACCATGACGAAGTCAGTTTGGTAGCCGTTGAAGGAAAATACCCCATCAAATCCGGTTTGCCCCGGGTTTACTGCCCAGGATATGGTTGTTGGCGGCGAAAAAGGGTTTGAGTTGGCCAGAGTGCTGTAATTTCCAGCGGTATAGAAATTGGTAACGGTAGCGTATGCCGGTGTACCCAGGACATCAAAACCAAAATTTCCTATTGAGGGCGTCCAAGAAACGGCTCCGAATAAATCAGTGCTGCCGTTCGGTTTGATGAAAGCGTAATTTGAGCTATCAATTTGAGACTCAACCGTGAATGGATAGGGCGCTGCAAATGCATTCAGGGTGAACAAGGCTGACGCGAGAGTTACGGTGATTTTTAATTTCATTTCATCTCCTCCTCAGAATTAGGCTCAACGTGCTGTGAAAGTATGAGTTCTAGAAGCACCGCTGAGTCAGCCCATCTGCTTTTTTGATCTGCAAACGCAGCATGCAGATTCGATTTGGCGTGCCTCACCACCGAGAATAGCAGAGTATGTTTGCGTCACTGATAGCCCCCCCTTTCACAGCAAATGCATATGCGGCTGATATCGGATTGAGCCGACCAGAGAGCTACTGAAATCAGAAACGCAAACGGTCGTAATAGCGTCCGCGATACAGCAATCTGCGGTGGCCGGGGGAGTCAGAAAATCCGCTGCGGGTGTGCAGCACGTTGTTGCAGATGAGCCCCATGCCCGGCGTCATCCGCGCGGTCAGCGTGTATTCAGAATCGGCGAGAATCTCGGCCAGCGTTTTGACGGCGGCCTGCGTGATCGGGTCGGCTTTCCATACGATCGAGCGGGTGCGCGCGGTGTAACGCATATAGAGAAAACTTTGCGCGGGGTCGATGGCAAATACCGGCCCGGACTGCTCGGCGCGGGCGACGTTATCGTCGTCCATGCGTGCGGGGATGGTCATCGCGTCGGGTTGCATCAGCGCGGCGATGTAATCCGGGTTGCTGTCGCGCAACTGGATGTAAGCCATTTCGTGGTCGAGCAGGGCGTTCTCGCCGCCTGCTTCCGCATCCTGCGCGCAGTGCAGCGTCATCCCGAGAATGCGGCGGTCAAGCGCGTTGTAGTAACCGTCGGTGTGCCAGTTGATCGGCTTGTGGGTGTAGGGAATGAATTCGCCGCGCGCGCTGGTTTCATCGTCGGTCGGCGTGATGCTGGACAGGCCGTCTTCGTCGGCGAGATAGTTGCCCTCGAGGCGGTTCAAACCCAGTTGCTGCGCGAGCAGCCTGGGCAGCGACTTGTCGGCAGCAGGCAGGTGCGGCGCGTCATAGAACGCCATGTTGGCGCGCGCGCAGGCTGCGGCAAGCGAGCGGGTCTCGCTTGCCGTCAGTGTGCGCGGGTCGGCCAGCGGCACGATCAATTCGTCGACTGTTTTTGGGTAGGCCGCGAGCTTGGCGTCGCGCCAGCTGTGGTAGGCCGAGTTGTCGGAGAGGTCGAACGGTGATGCCATGCAGTGCCTTATTCAGGCGGCAGCATGTCGGGCGAGCCGAAGCCGCGCTTGACGGGGGCGTCGGACAGCAGGCCCTTGAAGCTCTTGCGCACGGTGCCCATCATTTCGGGCATTTCGATATCCATGATTTGGTCCATCACCCAGGTTTTATCGTTATCGCCCATTTCGTCACGGATTTGCAGGCCGAGAAAACGCAGCGCCGGGAAGCTGGCGCGTTCATCGTCGGGGAATTCGAATTCGCTGTAATCGGTAAACCGGCGGTTGAGGAAGTCGATGAATTCCTGCTTGTAATTGCGCGGATCGTCCTTGCCGACCACTTCGCGCACGTTTTGCTCCATCACTTCGCCGAGCCGGTTGCTGACGGCCTGCAGGACGGCCATACGGCGTTCCGGCGAGAGCGATGCATACGCCATGCGGTCACAGTAATGCACCAGAAAAGCGAGGAATTCGGCAATCAGCTTGAAGCCCCGATCCGGCGTGATGATGTCGTAATTTTCGCGGCCCAGATTGTCGATGGCCTTGTCGGCCACACGCCAGGTGGTGGTCGCCACGGCCGAGGCGATTTCTTCGGCGGTGCGTTCGCCGTCTTTTTTGAACCAGATGGTTTTGACGCGGATGGGCATGGCCATGGCTGTTCTCCTGTTGCCGATCAAGCGGCGTTAAATGTGGCCACGGGGCGGGCGGGATCGCGGATCCACTCGCTCCATGAGCCGGGGTAGAGCTTTGAACCGGCAAGCCCGGCAATTTCCATGGCCAGCAGGTTATGACAGGCCGTGACGCCGGAGCCGCAGGTATGGACAACATTTTCAGCCGCGACGCCATTGAGCAGTTGATCGTAGCTTTCACGCAATTCATCGGCGGTCAGATACGTCCCGTCCATATCAAGGTTTTCTTCGAATACCCAGTTGATCGCGCCAGGAATGTGGCCGGCAACGGTGTCGAGTTTTTCGACTTCGCCGCTAAAACGCTGCTCGGGCCGCGCATCGATCAGCTTGTAGTTTGGGTCGAGTCGTATCGTTTCGACCGTGGCAGCATCGACGCCCAAGTTTGGCGAGGCAGGGCAGGGATACGGCTGCACCACGATCGTGGGCAGCGCATCGGTCAGCGGGCGTTTTTCACGTGTCCATTTGGGCAGCCCGCCGTTGAGCAATGCAACGTGTTGGTGCCCCAGTCCGCGGAGCAGCCACCACAGGCGAACCGCCATGGAGCCAAAGCTGTCGTCATAGACGACGACCTGGGTGTCGGGCGTGATGCCCCATTCGCCGAGCCTGGCGCAAAAAAGGGCTAGGTCAGGCAACGGGTGGCGGCCGCTGTTAGATGTGATCGGCGAGGACAGGTCTTCGTCCAGGTGCGCGTAGCGGGCACCCGGAATATGGCTTTTTTCGTAGAAACGGCGGCCGGCCTCGGTATCAGTCAACGTGAAGCGGCAGTCGATGACTATCCAGTTCGGGTTGCCGAGTTGGGCAGCAAGCTCTTCTGTGGAAATGATTGTAGTGCTGAACATAGGCGGAGGCTTGAAAGGCGGGAGTGGAGAGCCGGGTGCTACGCACACGGCTCTCGGCTCCAGGCTCTTCTATCAGTAGCCACCCTTACCGAAGGGCTTGGGCAGGCCGGCGACGCGGCAGCCCTGGCGAGCAGGCATGTTGGGGAACAGTTCGTACAGTTTTTTCTTCCAGTCAACGCCTTCGTGCAACTCGTCCAGTTCGGCAACCATGTTGCGGAAATTCGGGGTTTGGCCGTCTTCTTTGTACTTCTCGCGCAAATAGTTGACGACTTGCCAGTGTTCGTCGGTCAGCTTGATGCCTTCGGCTTCAGCAATGACAGGGACGATTTCATCGCTGAAATTGGCTTCAAGCAGAAAGTTCTCTTCGCCGGTTTCGAACTCTTCGCCGTTCAACATGTAACCCATGATTTCTACTCCTATTAAGTTGGTTGAAAAAAATGCTAAATATTGGCCTGAACGACAGGCGCAATGGATTTATGCGGAATGAAAATTCCACAGCCTAACAAACGATTGCGTCCCATGCCCTCGTCCTGCAGTTGCAAGGATTTGTGAGGAGGGACGTCATGCAGCATAAGGCTGTAACCAAATAAAGGCCCGGTCGGACTTTTCAAGGTTTGCGGCCTGCCGCAAATGAACCCGCAACGTATCTGAAAATGCCCATCCAGTTCGTGCATGACATCCTGCACGAATTGTTCTTCACCCGCGCTGCCCATGTCAACGAAATGGGCGTACAGGTTGGCGAACGGGCTAAAAGCACGCGTTTTAAACTGACCTATCTGTAATGTATGACCAGCAAGGTCCAGTTTTCCCCCGATTAGGGGCTGAAAATCGTTTACACGGTTTTTTGGGGCGCGAATCGCGAGCTTGGTCCGTCGATTCATATTAATCGTGGTGTCGCCAAGGTTGGATTCGGCCCCCTTGATCAGCTGGATGCCGACTCTCAGGTCCTCGCCCAGCCATGGTAGCAACTGGACCAATGCGGTAGACAGCAAGAGCGCATTGTCCGCCGGGATGGTTGAACCCACCAGATCGAACTGAAGATCGATCATCTCGGGTTCATACATCACTGGCTTGTCTTCAGGCCAGCTTGACCAGGTCACGGCGCGTCCCCGGAATGCTCCTTCGCCCAAGCATGCATGATGTCAGCCCATTTTTGCGCACTGCCGGGGTCGACTTCAAAAATGGTGAAACGCTTGTTTTCACGTATCCGAATGCGCAGAAATGGAACGCCACCCGACTCGTGAACGAAGTTCTGGAATTCGATTTCCTGCCCACCGAACGGCAAACGAAATTTGTCTATGGATGTAGTTTCAGGCATCAGTCAAGTCTGTTTCAAAAGTTAAATAAGTTCATTCCATTCAATAAAGAATGTAATTGAACGTAGAGGCTGCAGAATTAAGGTTGATGCGAGATATTTCAACCCTGATAGAAGCAAGGGCTTGCGTGTTCAACAATATTTTAATACTCTTATGGGCTCTTGTGGCAGACAAGCAACGCGGCTGCAGTGACCCAAGTGACGAGTGTTGTTGTCATAGGCTTTAAAAGAGTCAAGGGTAAACACGCCATTCCGTTTAATGTCAACCTACCCATATGGGTTAGTTCGTTTACCCAAGAGAATGATGGTAGCGGGGCTGCCGAGCCAATAGGATGTGGCAATACCGTTGGGCAGTTGCCTGAGCGGGCATTTCGAAATTTTCTTAGGAGAGAAGACCATGGCAAAGCAAATGATTGATACGCCCAATCTGGACCAA
>NCHD01000198.1 GCA_002257045.1 Hydrogenophilales bacterium 16-61-112
CGATGAAGGGTGGGAACAAAAGCTGACCGTGCTGTGCTTCTCACTCGACAAACTGTTCCAGTCCCCGGTTCTTTACCCGGAAATCATGAGAGGCAAGATTATTGCCGGTAAACAAGATGCCTCATACATCCAGCCGCTCGATTTGGAATCCGATCCGTATATTGGTTCCATGGGTGATTCTGGCGTTGAGCCAGCCACCAACCCATTGGAGGATCCGGCCAACGAGCTGTCGCTTGTCATACTGCAGCCCGATCCAACCTCCTCGCCCAACATCGAAGAGCAGCCAAGGCGTGCCAGCACGGCTCTCCATCCCATTCGCCCGCCGGCACAGGCCGCTCTATCTGAACAGAAGGGCGCAGTTGAGGAAGCAGGCTTTCTCGATGAAGATGACACCGCGATCAAACATTCACCGAAACCCAAGCCCCCTACTGCAGAAGCATTGAGGCCTGTTGCGCCGGCAGGGCAGACAGCGGCCAGGCCTAAACCCGGCTCGAAAAAGAAGGAACCCTCTAGTGCAGCCATGCGGTTCATGCGCTGGATTCAGGAGGGCCTCTCGGGCGGTAGCATGTCGTACAACCGCGCGGACGCCATGATTCACTTCGTTGACGAAGGGATGATGCTGGTTTCCCCAGTGATTTTCCGCAAGTTCGCCGAACTGTTCGGGGAGGAGGGCGATGGCACGCCATCGGATCGAGCGGGGAGCAAGCTGGGGACAGGCATCCAGCGCCAGGTTACCAATGCTGGCTGGAATCTGGTCTCCGGAGAGAAGAAAAGCAACATCCAGCGTTACATGGTGATCGGCGCCGATGGCGAGGGCAAAAAACTGATCTCTGGCGTGGTCATACTGGATCCTGTTCGATTCGTGAACCCACTTCCGCCGAATAATCCCTGCATTGTCAGGTTCGACAAACCCATCGAACACGTCTGACATGAGCTATCCCATCGAAAACCTGTTCCGGCCCGCGGTCGAATACGTACCGGCCTTTGCCTCGTTGTCCGGCGCCATTCTCCTGATGA
>NCHD01000199.1 GCA_002257045.1 Hydrogenophilales bacterium 16-61-112
TTTGCGCTGGCCGACTGGGTCGGCGTCATGCACGAAGGCCGCATCCAGCAGTGGGACACGCCCTACAACCTGTATCACGAACCGGCCAACCGCTTTGTCGCCGACTTCGTCGGCCAGGGCGCGCTGCTAATCGGCGAAGTCATCAACGACCACCAGGTGGAAATCGAGCTCGGCGTGCTCGAAGGCCACATCCCTGTTGAATGCGGCGCCCAGGGCTGCGACGAATGCGTGCGCAGCTGCCGCGTCGACGTGCTGCTGCGGCCCGACGACATCATTCACGACGACGACAGCCTGCTACTGGCCGAAGTCGAGAACAAGGCGTTTCGCGGCGCCGAATTCCTCTACACGCTGAAGCTGCCGAGCGGCCAGCGCGCGCTGTCACTGGTGCCCTCGCACCACAACCACGCCATCGGCGAAAGAATCGGCATCAAACTGGCGGTCGATCACGTGGTCGCCTTCCGGCAAGAGTAATGCCGCTGTCACCGCTGCGCGGCCTGCTGTTCAACGTCGGGCTCGGCTTTACTGTCGCCCTGCTGCTGATGCTGGTGGTGATCGGGCTGGGCGTCACCCAGATGGCGCAGCTCAACAGCGAGCTGGCCAATGTGGTCAAAGTCAACAACCTCAAGACCCGGCTCGCCTCGCGCATGCGCGACACCCTGCGCGACCGCGGCGTGCTGATGCACACCATCGTCGCCTCGACCGACCCGTGGGAAAAAAACGATCTGTTCGAGCAATTCATCCTGTACGGCGAACGCTACATCAAGGATCGCAACCAGCTGGCCGCCATCCTCCGTTCGCCGGAAGAAATCCGCGTGATGGAAGAGCTGAACATCAACACCTCCAACAACCAGCCTGCGTTGTTCAACGTCATCGAAGCCGCGCTGGCGGACAACAATTACGAGGCTTTGCGACAGCTGCAGCAGGAAGTCATCCCGCTGCAAAACCAGCTGGTCGAAGCGCTCGACAACATGACCAGCCTGCAGCGCGAGGAAAACGAATCGGCGCTGGCG
>NCHD01000080.1 GCA_002257045.1 Hydrogenophilales bacterium 16-61-112
GCGGAAGGTTTCCTTGCCGACTTTTTTCACCGCCACACCGTCGGCAAAAATACCCACGCGCGACAAGGTGACGCGATGGCCCGCTTCCAGCGAGCGCGCCATCGCGTCGGCATCCTCGGGCTCGACACCCACAATCCGGATTTCCGGGCGCAGACGCTTGATGTAGGCCGCCATGCCGGCGATCAGGCCGCCGCCACCGACCGGAATGTAGATCGAGTGGATCGGTCCGGGATGCTGGCGTAGCACCTCCATCGCCACCGTGCCTTGGCCGGCGATGACATCAGGATCGTCGTAGGGGTGAACGAAGGTGGCCTTGGCCTCCTTGGCGAATTGCGTGGCATGGGCACAGGCGTCGTCATAACTGTCGCCATGCAGAATGACCTGGGCGTTGCGCGCCAGCACGGCATCCACCTTGATCTTGGGCGTGGTGGCCGGCATCACGATGGTGGCCGACACGCCCAGCTTCTGGGCGGCCAGCGCCACACCCTGCGCGTGATTCCCGGCAGACGCCGCGACCACGCCACGTCCCAGTTGCGCGGTCGTCAAGCGGGCCATCTTGTTATAGGCACCCCGGCACTTGAACGAGAACACCGGCTGCAGATCTTCGCGCTTCAGCAGAATCGTGTTGCCCAGACGACTCGACAGGTTGTGTGCGGGATCGAGCGGCGACTCGACTGCGACATCGTAGACGCACGAGGTCAGGATACGTTCGAGGTAATCGTCGGGGTGACTCATGGCGGTGGTTTGAAAAAAGACGGCGATGCCGCTATCTTAGCGGGCTGAATCCAAATCGGCGAAACCAAAATGACTCAAGATGAAATGAAGCAAGCGGTGGCGCGAGCTGCAGTGGAATACGCCCGGGGCGGCATCATCGGGGTGGGCACCGGCTCGACCGCAAACTACTTCATCGACGCTCTGGCGGACGTGAAGGGCCGCATCGACGGCGCGGTCGCCAGCTCGGAAGCGACCGCCAATCGCCTGAAAAGCCATGGCATCCAGGTGCTCGATCTCAACAGCGTGGGCGAACTCGAAATCTACGTCGACGGCGCTGATGAAATCACCGAGCACTTTGCCATGATCAAGGGCGGCGGCGGCGCACTGACGCGTGAAAAGATCGTCGCAGCCTGCAGCAAGCAGTTCATCTGCATCGCCGACGAAAGCAAGCTGGTGGGCGTGATGGGCCAGTTTCCGCTGCCGGTCGAGGTGATTCCGATGGCACGTTCCTACGTGGCGCGCGAACTGGTGAAACTGGGCGGACAACCGCGCCTGCGCGAGGGCTTCACCACGGATAACGGCAACATCATTCTGGATGTGCACGGCCTGTCGATCATCGACCCGGTTTCGCTGGAAACAGCGATCAATCACCTTGTCGGCGTGGTCACCAACGGCCTGTTTGCCCGGCGCGGCGCGGATGTGCTGTTGCTGGGCACCGCCGGCGGCGTCAAGACTTTTACGAAGTAAACCGAGTCCGCTTGCGCTTTATTGCGCAAGCGGAGGCGTTTCCTCGGACTCCGGCTCCTGCTCTTCGGCGGGTACGCGATATTTTTCGGCAGCCCACTGCCCCAGATCGATCAACTTGCAGCGTTCGCTGCAAAAGGGTTTCCAGCGGTTTTCGGCCGTCCAGTTCACCTGCGCGTTGCAGGTTGGACAATTAACGACAGGCGTTTTCATAGCGTGCAAAAGGTCAGGTCAAAGTCGATCGCGAGGTCGGAGCAGACGCGCACCGGCCCGAAACCCACCTGCACAAACCGTATGTTGAGCATGTATTTGTTGGCGGAAATCTCCGGCACGCATGGCAGCGCGTCGTCCAGCGCCACGCGGATCAACTGCGGGTTGCGCGATTCCAGCATGCGCTGGTAACCGCCGTTGTCCGCGCGCTGCTGTTCGGGTCGACCGCTGTCGCGCAACAGCCCCAACACGATATCAATGGCAGAGTGGATGGAGGAAAACGGCAACAGCCAGTTTTGCAGTTGCTGCATGCGCTCCTCGGCAGGGCGATGCCGCCAGTAATGGTAGGACGGCAAATCAAATTCGCTCATCCCCCCCGGGATGGCCGAACGCTGCTTGACCGCCATCAGCCATTCGTCCTCGCGCAAATGCTGACCGACTTTTCCGGGCGTCCGGTGAATCTTCTGATGCGTCGATTCAATAGCTGTCAGCACCTGCTCCAGCGTGGTGTCCTGCACATGCGGATTGATCAGGCGAGCCGGCATAGGCGTCGAAACGGTCGAACAGGTCTTCAAGCCGCAACAGGGTGCGGATGCGTTCACTCAGGGGATATTCGAAATGGATCACACCGCGGCGCACTGATTTGAATCGACCGATTGTCGCCGATTCAACTGAAAAATCAAGGCACCTTCTCTGCCGAAAGCGCCAGATAGCGCTGATTCAGCCTGGAGACTTCGGCGCGCAAGTCATCGATCGACGCCGCATTGGTGATGACGTCATCCGCGACCGCCAAGCGTTCGGCGCGCGTCGCCTGCGCAGCAAGAATGGCCCTCACCTCGTCACGCGCCAGCCCGTTACGGGACATGACCCGCGCAACCTGGGTTTCTTCGGGGCAATCCACCACCAGGATGCGATTGACCACATCCTGGTACGCACTGGTTTCCACCAGCAACGGGATTACCAGCAACGCGTAGCGTGCGGTCAAACGCGCGAGACTCTGCTCGACTTGCTGACGGATGGCGGGATGCAGGATTGCTTCGAGTTGATGTCTTGCGTCAGCATCGGCGAACACACGGTGACGCAAGGCTGCTCGATCCAGCGCGCCGTCGGCCTGCATCACGGCATCTCCAAATGTTGCGCGAATGGCTTCCAGCGCAACGCCACCCGGCGCGGTCAGTTCACGTGCGATGACGTCCGTATCGATCACCGGCACGCCCAGCGCAAAAAAAGCGTCCGCAACCGTCGATTTGCCAGACCCGATCCCGCCGGTCATGCCCACCACGAACATCAGAATTGGCCGAGATAGGCCTGGGTCATGTCAGCGCCGAAGAACAGCGCAACCAGCCCGCCACCGGCCAGGTACGGGCCGAATGGAATCGGCACGCGCCGGTCATGTTTGACCAGGACGATCATGGCAATGCCGATGGCCGCCCCCACCACCGACGACAGCAGCAAGGTGACGGGCAACATCTGCCACCCGAGCCATGCGCCCAATGCCGCAAGAAGCTTGAAATCGCCATATCCCATGCCCTCCTTGCCGGTCGCCAGTTTAAACAACCAGTAAACCGACCACAGCACCAGGTAGCCCGCCATCGCGCCGAGGAGCGCATCCGGCAGGCTGGTAAACGTACCGTTCAAGTTCAGCAGCAGCCCCAGCCACAGCAACGGCTGGGTCAGGCTGTCCGGCAGCAGGGTGGTATCAAGGTCGATGAAGGCCAGCGCAACCAGTGTCCAGATCAGCAGCAGCGCACCCCCGGTCTGCACGCTTACCCCCCATTTCCAGGCAGCCGCAGCCGACAGCAACGCCGTCAGCAATTCGACCAGCGGGTAGCGGGCGCTGATGGGCGCGGCGCAGGACGAGCAGCGCCCGCGCAGCCAGAGCCAGGACAGTAGCGGAATATTTTCCAGCGCGGTGATCCGATGACCGCAATGCGGACACGCCGAGCGCGGAACCGCAAGGTTGTACGGTGCCGAAGCCGCCGCTGGCGCTTCCCCGCGCAACTCGGCGCACTGCGCGTGCCACTCGAACTCCATCATTTTCGGCAAGCGATGAATGACGACGTTGAGGAAACTGCCGACCAGCAGGCTGAATAAAAAAACCAGCCCTGCGAACAGGGCTGGCCCTCCCGACAGTAAATCCATTAAACCACCGAACCCATTTTGAAGATCGGCAGATACATCGCGACGACCATGCCGCCGATCAGCGTGCCCAGCACCACCATGATGATAGGCTCCATCAGGCTCGACATCGCCGCCACTGCATCGTCCACTTCGGCTTCGTAAAAGTCGGCCACCTTGTTGAGCATGGAATCCAGCGAACCGGATTCCTCGCCGATTGCCGCCATTTGCAGCACCATGTTGGGGAACAGTTCGGTGTTTTGCATCGCCGCCGTCAGCGCGGTGCCGGTGGACACCTCGGCCCTGATTTTCTGCGTGGCCTCGACATACACCTGATTGCCCGAGGCGCCGCCCACCGATTCGAGCGCTTCAACCAGCGGCACGCCCGCCGAGAACATCGTTGCCAGGGTGCGGGTCCAGCGCGCGATGGTGGCTTTTTCAATCACCGCACCAAAAATAGGCAGCTTGAGCATGACGCGATCCATGAACATCTGCACCTTGCGCGAGCGCTTCCACGCCTGCAGCAGGAAATAAATCCCCCCGCCGATGCCACCGAAGATCGCCCACCACCATTTGACGAAAAACTTTGAGATCGCCATCACCACCAGCGTCGGTCCCGGCAAGTCGGCGCCAAAGCTGCTGAACAGCTCCTCGAACGCCGGGATCACGAAAATCATGATGACCGCGGTAATGACAAACGCCACCACGATAATGGAGACGGGATAAAACAGCGCCGACTTGATCTTGCTCTTGATCGCGAGGATTTTTTCCTTGTACACCGCCAGCCGGTCCAGCACCGCTTCAAGGATACCGGCCGATTCGCCGGCTCCCACCAGATTGCAGTACAGTGCGTCGAAATACAGTGGGTGGCGAGCAAAAGACTGGGTGAGGCTACTGCCCTTTTCGATATCCGCCTTGATTTCAGCCAGCAGGCGTTGCACCGAGGGATTGGAATGGCCGCGCCCGACAATCTCAAACGATTGCAGCAAGGGCACGCCAGCCTTCATCATGGTCGCCAGCTGGCGGGTGAACAGGGTGATGTCCTTTTCGGTCACCTTTTTCGCGCCGCTGAACAGCGTGCTCTGCTTTTTGACCTTGGTGACCGTAATCCCCTGTTTGCGCAACATGGAATTGACTACGGCTTCCCCACCGGCCTGCATCTGGCCCTTGACCTTCTTGCCGCGCTTGTCCATGCCTTCCCACAGGAAGGAAGCATCCTTTTTGACGGCTTTCGCCGATATTGCTTTTGCCGCTGTTGCCATAGAAGTGTTCCTTAAAGATTAGTGACTGCCTCGACCTCTTCCAGCGAGGTCAGCCCGGCTTTAACTTTCAGCAGTCCCGCCTGGCGCAGATCGACCACGCCTTCGAGCCGCGCCTGATCGGCGATATCGGATTCATTGCCGCCCTTGAGGATGATGCGGGTCATAGCATCGGTGATCGGCATGACCTGGTAGATACCCACCCTCCCCTTGTAGCCGGAGCCACCGCAAATCTCGCAGCCCACGGGCTTATAGGGCCGCCAGCTGCCGTCCAGCTGGCCCTCGGTGAACCCGGCCTCCAGCATGGCTTCGCGCGGCAAATCGGTGGGCTGTTTGCACGAGCACAGCTTGCGCGCCAGGCGCTGTGCGGTAATCAGGATCACCGAAGAGGCCACGTTGAACGGCGCCACTCCCATGTTGAGCAGGCGGGTCAAGGTGCCGGGCGCGTCGTTGGTATGCAGCGTGGACATCACCATGTGGCCGGTTTGAGCGGCCTTGATGGCGATGTCTGCAGTTTCCAGGTCGCGGATTTCGCCGACCATGATGACATCGGGATCCTGCCGCAGGAACGACTTCAAGGCCGCCGAAAAAGTCAGCCCGGCCTTGTCGTTGACGTTGACCTGATTGATGCCAGGCAACTGGATTTCCGCCGGGTCTTCCGCCGTCGAGATGTTCACGTCGGGCTTGTTGAGAATATTCAGGCAGGTATAGAGCGACACGGTTTTACCGGAGCCCGTCGGGCCGGTCACCAGCACCATGCCGTAGGGGCGTTGCACCGCAGCCAGCAGCAGTTCTTTCTGGAACGGCTCATACCCCAGCGCCTCAATTCCGAGCTGCGCGCTGGTCGGGTCCAGAATACGCATGACGATCTTCTCGCCATACAACGTCGGCAGGGTGCTGACCCGAAAATCAATGGCGCGGTTCTTCGACAACACCAGCTTCATGCGGCCGTCCTGCGGCACGCGTTTTTCTGAAATATCCAGCCGCGACAGCACCTTGATGCGCGACGCGACCTTGTCCTTGATCGCCATCGGCGGCTGCGCCACTTCGGCCAGAATGCCGTCGCGGCGGTAACGGATGCGGTAATACTTTTCGTAGGGCTCCAGGTGGATGTCGGATGCGCCCTGATTGATCGCATCGAGCATGATCTTTTGCAGGTAACGCACCACCGGCGCATCGTCGATCTCGATACCCGGCGCATCCTGCTGCGCTGAAGCGGCGTCATCATCGACAAAGTCGAGGTTCAGGTCTTCCGCATTTAACACCGCCATGGTGTTGTCTGCCGCCTCGCTCACCCGCGCAACCAGCTTGGCCAGCTTGTCGTCTTCCACCACCACCGGCTCCACCGCCTGATTGGTCTGGAATTTCACTTCATCCAGCGCCTGCAGGTGGGTGGGGTCGGAAGTCGCGACATAGAGCTTGTTGCCGCGCTGATACAGCGCAATCACACGCCGTTTCTGCACCAGCTTGGCGTCGAGCAGCCCTTGCGGCAGGCTGTCGGCGTCCATCGCATTCAAGTCCAGGTAAGGGAAGCCGAACGAAATGGCGGCGAATTCGGCGATTTGATCCGCCTTGAAGCGCTTGCCCTTGATCAGCTCGGTTACGAAGGAATCACCCGACTGGCTGGCACGCTTGCCGACCCCGTCAGCATCGGCCTCGGACATCCACCCATTGTTGACCATGGCCCGCGCCAGCCCGGTTAAGTTATTGGAGGTAGACACATCGGCCATAGCTCGATCCAAAAAGTCCTGAGTCAGTTTATCGCCCACACCGGCCAGGCGGCCGTCGGGGAGTCTCTGGCTTTAACGGCAAGGATTCGTTTAAGTTGAGCCGACCCCGACATCGGCTGTCGGCAGATAAATGCGTGCCATCTTGACCGCCCGATCCTGCGTTTGCACGATTTCCACCGGGACATCGCCCAGTTTCAGGCTTACGCCCACTTCCGGAATGTCCTCGAACTGCTCCAGCAGCAAGCCATTGAGCGTTTTCGGCCCGTCCAGCGGCAGCGACAGCCCCAGGGTGCGGTTCAAATGACGCAGCAGCACGCTGCCCTCGGCCAGCCAGCTGCCATCGGCCTCGCGCCGCAAGTACCCCATGTCGGACGGAGCTTGTGTGGTGAATTCGCCGACCATTTCTTCCAGAAGGTCCTCCAGGGTCACCAGGCCTTGCAGCTCGCCATATTCATCCACGACCAGCGCCAACCGACGGCGCCCCTGCTGGAAATTACGCAGCTGGGTGAATAGTGGGGTGCCCGCCGGAACAAAATAAGGGGCTTCCAGGTTTTCCTTCAGCGTCTCCGGATCCAGTTCGTCGCCAGTCAAGGCATGCAACACCCGGCGCACGTGCAGCACGCCAAGCAGGGTGTCCTTCGAGCCTTGCTGAACGATCAGCCGGGTATGGTGACTGGTGGAAATCTGCTGGCGAAGCCGCTCGGGGTCGTCTTCGATATCGATCGCCTCGATCTGGTTGCGCGGCGTCATCACGTCGTCCACCGTGATGTCTTCCAGTTCCAGCATATTCATCAGGATCCGGTGGTGTTCGCGCGGCATTCTGCTGGACGACTCCAGCACGATGGTACGCAGCTCTTCCAGCCCGAGGCTGTTGCCCTGGCCGGGATCCGGCTGCTTGATGCGCAACAAGCCCAAAATACCCTGCACAAACAGGTTGACGAACCACACTACCGGATACGCCAGCTTCAGCAGCGGCGTCAGCAGCCAGGTCGCCGGATAGGCCACGCGTTCAGGAAAAGCGGCGCCCAAAACCTTGGGTGTGACTTCGCTGAACACCAGGATCAGGAAGGTCAGCAGCAGGGTCGCCACCATCAGCACGACCTCCCCGTCGCCAAACAGACGAATCGCCAGCACTGTGGACAAGGTGCCCGAAGCCGCATTGACAAGATTGTTACCCAGCAGAATCACGCCCAGCAGCTTGTCGGTTCGGTCCAGCAGCGCCTGCGCCCGCATCGCTCCGCGATGGCCGGTATCAGCAGCATGGCGCAAACGATAGCGGTTGATCGCCATCATCGCGGTCTCGGATGCAGAGAAAAAAGCCGAGGTCAGCAACAAGACTGCAAGCACGGCAAACAGCGTACTGGTGGCGATACTATCCAAGCAGCATCACCTCAACGTTGGAGAATGACTTCCAGCACGAACTGCGTGCCTAAATAAGCCAGTAGTAACAACGTGAAACCGGTAATGGTCCAGACCAGCGCCGTCCGTCCGCGCCAGCCGCGAAAATGCCGCCCTAGCAGCAGGCCGCCGAACACCAGCCAGGACAGCAGCGCAAAAACGGTTTTATGGGAAATCTGCAGCGCTTTGCCGAATAGCTCTTCCGAAAAGAACACCCCGCTAAAAACGGATAGCGTCAGCAACGCAAAACCGATTCCGATGGTCCTGAACAGCATCGCTTCGAGTGTCAGCAAAGGCCGGTAAAGAACACCATTCCCAGTACGGACACGCCCGCCAGACCGCTTACCCAGGACTGCAAGCGCGCCAGTTGCATGCCCTTGCTGGACAGCCAGTAAGTCAGGGCTGTCAGCCACAAAATGGTCGACAGGGAATTCCCGAAGCCCAGACGGATATCCCCCTGCCCCAGCACCGACTGATAAATCAGCGCGCCATGAGCCAGCAAGGCCAGCGGCAACACAACGCACGCGATCTTGAACGGCGGCGTGCGCTGCAAGCGCCACGCCACCCACGCATAAAGCGCACTTACAGATAAAGTAACCAGCAATAGCGGGGACATTCGTTAAAATGGAATTCTGTTTCGGCCAGCTCATTATCCATGCCGCTCCATGCGGCAACAAGGAAACCCTGCCAGATAACCCTCATGTCACATACTCACCATGCTAGATAACCTCAGCGGACGCCTTGCCGGTGTCGTCAAACAACTGCGCGGCCAGGCCCGCATCACCGAAGCCAACGTGCAGGACACGCTTCGCCAGGTGCGTCTTGCGCTGCTGGAAGCCGACGTCGCTCTGCCCGTCGTCAAGAACTTCATCGAAGCCGTCAAGGCGCGCGCGCTGGGTCAGGAGGTATTGACCAGCCTGTCCCCCGGCCAGGCCCTTATCGGCATCGTCCACGATGAACTTACCCGACTGATGGGCGGCGCCAACGCCGAGCTGAACCTGGCCGCCAATCCGCCTGCTGTGATCCTGATGGCAGGCTTGCAGGGCTCGGGCAAAACCACCACCAGCGGCAAGCTCGCGCTGCTGCTGAAAAACCGCAAGAAGAAGGTGCTGCTTGCCTCGGCCGACGTCTATCGCCCCGCCGCCATCGACCAGTTGCGCCAGCTCGGCAAACAGCTGGATGTCGCCTTTTTTGAGGCGGGTGACGAGCGCGACCCGCTGAAAATCGCCACCGCCGCACAGGACCATGCCCGCAAGCAGTTTTATGACGTGCTGATCGTCGACACCGCGGGTCGCCTGGCGATCGACGAAGCGATGATGGCCGAGATTCAAGCCCTGCATGCCGCCGTCAAGCCGGTCGAAACCCTGTTTGTGGTCGATGCCATGCAAGGCCAGGATGCGGTCAACGTCGCCAAGGCATTCAACGAAGCCTTGCCGCTGACCGGCATCGTGCTAACCAAGCTTGATGGCGACTCGCGTGGCGGAGCTGCGTTGTCGGTGAGCCAGATCACCGGCAAACCCCTCAAATTCATCGGTGTCGGCGAAAAGCCCAACGGCCTCGAAGCCTTCCACCCGGAGCGCATGGCGCAGCGCATCCTCGGTATGGGCGACGTCCTATCGCTGATCGAGCAGGCGCATAGCTCGGTCGACATGGTCGAAGCCAAAAAACTGGCCGACAAGGTCAAAAAGGGCAAAGACTTCGACCTCGAAGACTTCAAGACACAAATTTTGCAAATGAAGAAAATGGGCGGACTGTCGGCGCTGATGGACAAACTGCCTGGCGCCGGCCAGATGAACATGCCGGAAGGCGCTGATGACAAATCGATCAACCGCGTCGAAGGCATCATCAACAGCATGACCCCACTGGAACGACGCAAGCCCGACCTCATCAAGGCCAGCCGCAAACGCCGCATCGCTGCTGGCGCGGGCGTGCAGGTGCAGGAAGTCAACAAACTGCTCAATCAGTTTGAACAGGCCCAGAAGATGATGAAAATGATGGGTAAGGGCGGTCTGTCGAAAATGATGCGCGGCATGAAAGGCATGATGCCCGGCATGCGTTGAACCACAGACCGAAAGCCGGGCGGGCTGGAGCGAACCCACTCCTCGCACGAACCCGCTTTGCAAGAATGTGGCAAGCCATTTGTTTTTGAGTATAATTCGCGGTTTTCTCCGTTTGCCCGGTGGGTTAAATCATGGTCGTTATTCGTCTTTCGCGCGGCGGCGCTAAAAACCGTCCTTTCTACAACGTGGTGGTCGCGGATTCACGCTGCCGTCGTGATGGCCGCTTCATTGAGCGCGTCGGTTTCTACAACCCGGTCGCGGCGGAAGGCTCAGAAGCCCTCCGCCTGAATGCAGAGCGCATCGGATACTGGGTCAGCAACGGCGCACAGCTGTCTGACACCGTCGCACGCCTGGTCAAGCAGAACAAACCCGCTGCCGCTGTTGCCGCCTGATTTGCCGGAACAACTGCCCAAGCAGTTGGAACAGGATAGCGAATGGATCGTGATGGGGCGCATCGCTGCCCCATTCGGCATCAAGGGCTGGGTCAAGGTCCAGTCCTTCAGCGACGATCCCGGCACGTTGATGGATCTTGATTCCTGGCGTATCGGTCGCGGCGACAAGCACACGGTCTTCCATGTCGATACCGTTCAGGACCATAGCAACACACTGGTTGCAAAACTGGACGGAATCGACGACCGCGACGCGGCTTTTGCCTTGCGCGGCCAGGAAATATCGATTCAGCGCAGTCGCTTGCCGCCTCCTGCTGATGACGAGTTTTATTGGTCCGAGTTGATCGGGCTTAAGGTCGTTAATCGTGAAGGGGCTGTGCTAGGTACCGTCAGCAGCTTGATGGAAACCGGCGCGCACGACTTGCTGGTCATCGAAGGAACGCGGGAACACCTGATTCCCTTCGTTGCTGCCTTTGTAGGCAAGGTCGATGTGGCAGGCGGTGTGATCGAGGTGGACTGGGGCGAGGATTATTAAAGGAGAAGCGGATGCGGTTTGATGCCATCACGCTTTTCCCCGAGATGTTCGATGCCGTGCTGGATTCCGGGATCACCCGTCGGGCACTGGATCGCGGTATTTATCGGTTTCAGGCGTGGAATCCACGCGACTTTACCGATGACCCGCACCGCACGGTCGACGACCGTCCTTACGGAGGTGGCCCGGGCATGCTGATGCAGGCCGAACCGCTCGACCGGGTCCTCAACGCGGTGCAGCGGGATGTGGCAGCGGACAACCTGGTGTCGTGGGTTGTGCACTTTTCTCCCCGGGGCCGCCCGCTTGATCATCAGCGGGTGATGGAATTGAAAGATGCCGCGATAAGTGAAAATCGCGCACTTGTTTTATTGTGCGGGCGGTACGAAGGAATAGACGAGCGGCTATTGCAGCGCCGCGTGGATGAAGAAATCTCGCTTGGCGACTTTGTGTTGTCGGGCGGCGAACTCCCCGCGCTGGCATTGATGGACGCGCTAATCCGGCAACTGCCGGGCGCTTTGAACGATGCCGATTCGGCGGTGGAAGACTCTTTCGCCAACGGCTTGCTCGACTGCCCGCACTACACCCGGCCCGAAGTGTGGCAGGGCATGGCGGTGCCGGACGTTTTGACCAGCGGCAACCACGCCGCGATTGCCCAATGGCGATTGCAGCAAAGCCTGACCATCACGGCAGCCCAGCGCCCCGATTTGCTGGCCAGGCGCGGACTGTCCAGGCAGGAACAAAATTACCTCGACTCGTTGTCGAAAGACGCGAACCGGGAATAAGCGACCCCAACCGGGGTCTATTTGAAACGGCGTGATGTCTGCCCAGGAGCCTCAGAACCACTGGGTATACCTCTCTCACCAGATGTAAGGAAACATCATGAATATCATTGAACAACTCGAGCAGGAAGAAATTGCCCGCCTGAATAAAACCCTCCCCAGCTTTGCCCCGGGCGACACTATCGTCGTTCAGGTCAAGGTAAAAGAAGGGACGCGCGAGCGTCTGCAGGCTTACGAGGGCGTGGTCATTGCCAAGCGTAACCGCGGACTGAACTCTGCGTTCACCGTGCGCAAAATCTCTGCTGGCGAAGGCGTCGAGCGCACCTTCCAGACCCACTCGCCGCTGGTCGCCAGTGTCGAAGTCAAGCGTCGTGGCGACGTCCGCCGCGCCAAGCTGTACTACCTGCGCGAGCGTTCCGGCAAATCGGCACGTATCAAGGAAAAACTGCCCGCCCGTAAGGTCAAGGCCGTTGCAAGCACTGCCGAATAAGCACGACACTTGCCGATCTGAAAAAAGCCCGCATGAAGCGGGCTTTTTTATTATGGAAGTCTCCTACAGACTATTGGATCAGGGCTTACCCCCTCCCTATCAGCAAGACACGACAATCTCCACCACCATGAGCGGGCCACCTAACGAAACTGCTAATATCCCGAAACCAAGCACCACACTGAGTCCCAATCGATAAAAACAAAGGAGTGTCTGATGGCAGGAGAAGCCAAAAAGCCCGGAGAGCGCCGCTTGCAAATTCTGCAAACACTGGCCGCGATGCTGCAGGACCCCCATGCTGAAAAAGTCACCACGGCAGCACTTGCTGCGCGCGTTGGTGTGTCGGAAGCGGCGTTGTACCGCCATTTCGCCAGCAAAGCGCAAATGTATGAAGGCCTGATCGAGTTCATCGAACAAACCCTGTTTGGACTGATCGCGCGCATTACCGCAGACACGCTCACCCCGATCGCTCAGATCGAAGCCATTGTCACCATGCTGCTGAACTTTTCGGCGAAAAACCCGGGCATGACCCGGGTACTGATCGGCGAAGCCCTGGTCCATGAAAACGAGCGCCTGCAAAAGCGCATCAATCAGTTGCACGATCGCATCGAAGCGCAATTACGCCAGTGCCTGCGGCTTGGCGGCGACAAGCAGTCCGAACTCAGCGCACCGTTGGCCAATCTGCTGCAATGCATGGTGGTGGGGCGCTGGCACCAGTTTGCCAAGAGCGGATTCACCCGCGCGCCGGGTGGCGATATCGACCTTTTGCTGACTCGCCTGCTTGACGTTCAGCCGGCCTGACGCGCAGCCTGTCCGCATACCGGGCATGCCGGGTCGCGCGGCACTTTCATCATGCGGGATTCGCTGCGCAGGCCGTCCCAAAGCAACAGTTTCCCGACCAAGGGTTCGCCAACTTGCGCCAGATACTTCAACGCTTCCATCGCCTGCATCGCGCCGATTACACCCACCAGTGGCGCGAATACGCCAGCCTCGGCGCATCGCAATTCAGGCTCGTCTGCATGATCCGGAAACAGGCAGTGGTAGCAAGGCGTGTCAGTATAGCGTGAGTCAAAAACGGCAAGCTGCCCTGAAAATCCGATCGCAGCTCCTGACACCAAAGGCTTGCCAAGCTGCACACAAGCGCGGTTAACGGCATGGCGTGTCGCAAAGTTGTCCGAGGCATCCACCACCAGGTCAACCGCCGCAACAGCCTGATGCAAGGCGGACCCAGACAGGGGTTCACAAATCGGCTGGATATCGACTTCAGGGTTGATGGCGCGAACGCTGCGCGCAAGCGAATCGGCCTTGTTCTCTCCAATTGCAGCGGTAGTGTGGCCAATCTGGCGCTGCAAATTGCTGAGGTCCACGGCATCTCCGTCCGCCAGCAGCAACCGGCCTACTCCAGCCGCCCCCAGATACAAAGCGACCGGACACCCAAGCCCACCAGCACCGACAACCAGCACGCAGGCATTGACAATGCGTGCCTGCCCTTCCACGCCTACGTATGGCAGCAAAATGTGCCGGCTGTAGCGCAGCAGCAGATCGTCATTCAGAGTCATGGGAAAGCGGTATATCGGGATCAACAGCGTTTACTTATACCCGCGCCATTCCTCGGGCGTCTCATCACGGTCGCCATGCAGATGTTTTTCGTAGACCTTAACAAATGCCTGCTGAGACTTGATGTCGGGTTCATTTGCTGCAATGTTGCGGCGCTGTACGCTTTCGCAAAAATAGGCCAGCGCACGTTTGATTTTGCTTAACAGACTGTTGTCGAGGTGGAACCCCTGGCTGCTCAGTGCCGACTCCAGTCCTTCCAGTGTGTATTCGCATACGTTGTAACGAACGCGCAATTGATTGGGCGCTGGACCCGCCACGGCTGTCAGCCCATCCATTCCTTCCAGCAGGCTTAAGGCGCGCTCAACCTGCCCGGAGGGCAAATCATGTAACACGATTTCACGGTCTTTTTCGAGATCACACGGACGCATGGCACCCCCGGCAGGTTTGTGGGCCTAATGGTCAGGTTTAGCCGTCAGGGCAGAGCTTGCGGCCACGGGAGCCGCAAGCTTTCTTTAACGCCCTTGCAGAATCTGCAAACCCTTCAACAGATTCAGCGCCTGATTGACTTGATAATCATTTTTAGACACCACCTCGCCCGGTTCAAGCGGCATCGGCTTGGTAATCTTGCTTTCCTTGTCATCCTTAGCCGGTTTATCGGCTGGCAGGGGGCTGTTTTCGCTATCCGGCTTGATCACAGGCTCGTTATCACCATTGGGATTGCTCAGATGCTTGTCGAGATCGGCTTCGCGTATCCCCAGGCTGTCCTCTTCACTCGGCATGTTGGGATCCTGCACCACGATATCCGGCTCAATGCCCTTGGCCTGGATCGA
>NCHD01000200.1 GCA_002257045.1 Hydrogenophilales bacterium 16-61-112
CACGTCAACCAGTTCGTCGTGGGCCGCTATTATTTTGAGGATGGCATCGGATTTTTGATCGCGGAAAACCGCCGCATCAACCAGGACATCCTCGTTCCCGCAGGCAACGAAGGCGCAGCGAAATCCGGCCAGGTTGTGACGGTGGAAATCGTCACCCAGCCAGGTGCCCACAATGAAGCAATCGGGCGAGTCAGCGAAGTTTTGGGCAGCTACACTGGTCCTGGCATGGAAATCGAGATCGCGTTGCGCAAGCACGATCTGCCGCATGTGTTCCCGCCGGAAGTGGAAAAGCAGGCGGCCAGCTTGCCGAACAAGGTATTGAAGAAAGACATGACCGGGCGCGAAGACATCCGCCATTTGCCACTGGTGACCATCGATGGTGAAACTGCGCGCGACTTTGACGATGCGGTGTATTGCGAGCCGCTTGGCCGCAGCGGCTTTCGCCTGATCGTTGCGATTGCCGACGTCAGTCATTACGTCAAGCCTGACGATGCGCTGGACAAAGAGGGATATGAGCGCGGGAACTCGGTGTATTTCCCGCGTCGCGTCATCCCCATGCTGCCCGAGGCCCTGTCCAACGGTTTATGTTCGCTGAATCCCGAAGTCGATCGCCTTTCGATGGTGTGCGACATGCAAATCAGCACCACCGGCAACATCAAGGAATACCGATTTTACCCGGCGGTGATTTATTCGCATGCACGGCTGACCTACAACCAAGTGTGGGACTGGCTTTCCGGCGCGATCAAGCCGGACGCAAAACAGGCTGAGCTGATGCCGCATTTGCAGGCGCTGGATAAACTCTTCCGCACCCTGCTGAAAGCGCGCGCCAAACGCGGCGCAATCGACTTCGGTTCGACCGAAACGCAGATGCTGTTCGACGAAGAAGGCAAGATCAAGGCTATCGTGCCGGTGATCCGCAATGACGCCCATCGCATCATCGAGGAATGCATGCTGGCCGCCAACGTGTGCGCATCGGATTACCTGCACGTCAACAAGCAGCCCGCCGAGAAACTTGCAGCGCTGCGCGGGTTCATGGCTGAATTTGGTCTCGATTTGACGGGCGGCGACAAGCCGCATGCCAAGGACTACGCTGCGCTTCTAGAGAAAATCAAACCCCGTCCCGATGCCGGCTTGCTGCAAACGGTGATGCTGCGTTCACTCAAGCAGGCAGTCTATAGTCCGGATAACAAGGGGCACTTTGGTCTCGCGTACGAGGCGTACACCCATTTCACTTCGCCAATCCGCCGCTACCCTGACTTGCTGGTCCACCGCGGCATCAAGGCGGTGTTGCAAGGCGAAAAATTGCCCGCCAAGGGGTTGGTTGAAACCGGTGTGCATTGTTCGCAGACCGAGCGCCGCGCTGACGATGCCACCCGCGATGTCGATGCCTGGCTCAAAACCTATTTCATGCGCGACCGCATTGGCGAGGCAAACACTGGATGCTGGGCGAGCGCACAGGCAAGCGGTATCGCTTGGGTGACCGTGTCCGGATCAAGGTGCTGCGTGCCGACATCGAGACCAGCAAAATCGACTTTGGCCTGGTCGATTCGGTGGATGCATCGGACGTGGAATCGGAGGTCTCGCCTGCATCAAACAAAAAGGCAGGCAAGGCAAGGGTGGGCGGAAAAAGAAAATGAGCGAGAAACCGCCTGAAAAGCTGATCTACGGATTTCATGCTGTGTTGGCGCGATTGCGCCATGATCCGTCTGGTGTGATGGAGATTTATCTCGACCTGACCCGCCG
>NCHD01000081.1 GCA_002257045.1 Hydrogenophilales bacterium 16-61-112
CTGATCGAACAGGCCGAGCAGGGCGTCGACTACTTCACCATCCACGCCGGCGTGCTGCTTCGCTACGTGCCGATGACGGCCAACCGCATGACCGGCATCGTCTCGCGCGGCGGCTCGATCATGGCCAAGTGGTGCCTCGCGCATCACAAGGAAAGCTTCCTCTATACCCATTTCGAGGACATCTGCGAGATCATGAAGGCCTACGACGTCGCCTTCTCGCTGGGCGACGGCCTGCGCCCCGGCTCGATCTACGACGCCAACGACGACGCGCAGCTGGGCGAACTGAAAACGCTGGGCGAACTGACCCAAGTGGCGTGGAAGCACGACGTGCAGGTGATGATCGAAGGCCCCGGCCACGTGCCGATGCAGCTGATCAAGGAGAACATGGACCTCCAGCTGGAGCAGTGCCACGAAGCGCCGTTCTACACGCTGGGCCCGCTGACCACCGACATCGCCCCCGGCTACGATCACATCACCTCCGGCATCGGCGCCGCGATGATCGGCTGGTACGGCACCGCGATGCTCTGCTACGTGACGCCGAAAGAGCATCTCGGCCTGCCGGACAAGGATGATGTGAAGGAAGGCATCATTACCTACAAGCTCGCCGCCCATGCGGCCGATCTCGCTAAAGGCCACCCCGGGGCACAGATTCGCGACAACGCACTCTCCAAGGCGCGCTTCGAGTTCCGTTGGGACGACCAGTTCAACCTCGGCCTCGATCCCGAAAAGGCGAAGTCCTTCCACGACGAAACCCTGCCCAAGGAATCGGCCAAGGTCGCGCACTTCTGCTCGATGTGCGGCCCGCATTTCTGCTCGATGAAAATCACCCAGGATGTGCGAGAGTACGCGGCGAAAGAAGGCCTGAACGAAGCCGACGCGCTGGCCAAAGGTATGGAAGTGAAAGCGGTGGAGTTTGTGAAGCAGGGCGCCGAGGTTTATCGCAAGGTTTAAGCGCTTACATGTCCACCAGGTGACGTATGTTCGTGATGCATATTTTTTCTCCGGGAGGCAGGCAGGACAATTACCAAAATCTTTGAGAGCAGTAATTCGCAGGCGGATCGCATTTCCCCGAGAATTCCAGTTTGATGTGGCACAGGTATCAACGGCTTTGGGGCGGCGTGCCGTGCCCGGAAAGGGGGAACTGTTTGGTGCATGAGATAAACCGTGGCCTGTCCTCTTTAATCTTTCGCCCTGGACTGAGCGTGTGAAAACGCACCCTCAAGTAGCCCGAGCAGTTAAATGCCCCCCGCGACGAAGACAATCCTGGAGAGAATCAAGTCGCGAGGGTCAGCTCACCGCAACTGGGCTACGGTGAACGTCCATTCGGCCCAAATTTTTCTTCAGTACTTGTGTCAGCTCATCAACGGGAATGGCCTGACTGAAAAGGTAACCCTGCATGGCATTGCAGTTCCGGTCCACAAGAAATTCCATTTGCGCTGACGTGGTCACCCCCTCAGCAACGACCTCAAGCCCCATATTGTGCGCAAGTGCGATGGTCGCGGTGACGATAGACGCGTCATCCGCATCGTGGATCAAATCCGAGATGAAAGATTTGTCTATTTTCAGCGTATCAATGGGCAACTTTTTCAAATAGGCCAGCGATGAGTAGCCCGTTCCAAAATCGTCGATTGAAATTGAAATTCCGATTCTTTTGAGTTCGTGAAGATTGACAACCGATGCTTCAATGTTTTTCATCAAACTGGTTTCAGTAATTTCCAGTTCAAGCCATTGCGGGCTCAGACCCGACGCCTCCAGCCCGCGCAGCAGTACGTCGGCAAATCCCGCCTCGCTTATTTGGTACGCTGAAATGTTGACCGCCATCTTCACGGGCAACAACCCGGCATCCTGCCAGGCGCGATTTTGACTGCAAGCGGTGTTGAGCACCCACTCACCCACCTCGCCAATAATGCCCAGCTCCTCAGCTATGGGGATAAAGTCATCCGGTCCGATCAAGCCGCGTTCGGGGTGACGCCAGCGCACCAATGCTTCCACACCCACGATGAAGCCGGTTGAAACGTCGATGCGCGGTTGATAATACAACTCGAGTTCCTTGCGTTCGAGCGCGCGCTTGAGATCCGATTCAGCTAACAGTCGTTCAAGCATTGCAACATTCATCGCGGGGTTGAAAAACCGGAATGTTCCAGGGTTTAATTCCTTGGCTTGATACATGGCCAGATCAGCGTGCTTAAGGAGAGTGGCTACATCCGCCCCGTCTTTGGGATAAATGCTACAGCCGATGCTGGTGGAAATAGTGAGTTCGTGGCCTCCCAACTGAAATGGTTGCGCAACGGCATTCAGCAAGTCATTCGCGACTTTCGAGACGCTTTCTATCGATTCGATATTTTCCAGCACCACCACAAACTCGTCGCCGCCTAAACGTGCAACGGTATCCCCTTCGCGCACCGCATTTCGCAGCCGATTAGCGGTCATCTTCAGCAAGAGATCGCCTTTATCGTGGCCCAAGGTGTCGTTGACCATTTTAAAGCGATTGAGATCCATGAAAAGAATGGCAAATTGGTGGGCGTGGCGTTGTTCGATAACATGCCGCAATCGCTCGCCCAACAGGGTCCGGTTAGGCAAACCCGTTAACTCATCGTGAGTCGCCAGATAGGCGATGTGACGCTCATAGTTGGCCGCAGCCGTAATGTCGCGCACGATGCCATACACCCCAACCACTTGCCCATTCACGATCGTGGGCACATACGCGATATCGACTTCGATAACACTGCCATCCTTGCGCTCAAGCGCAGAGCGAAAGTTTTGCGGCACGCCATTGAGCGCCGCCCCGAAATAATCCAGATTGCACTGCTGCTCCTGGGGAATCACCAGTGAACGTTTATCGAGGAGCATGAGCTCGTCTGACGAATACAGCGTGAGGCGCTCCAGCGCGGGATTACTTTCAATCAAACTCCCATTGAGGTCGCGCGCAAAAACTGCATCAGTGTGGTGGTCGAACAAGGAACGCAAGCGCTGTTCGCTTTCTTCCAGCTGGAGTGAGGTGTGTTTGATCGCCGTGATGTCACGCCCAATCGCAATCAAGCGACCTTGATTTCCAAAGGCCGTGGCATTCCAAAGCATGTACACCACGCTCCCATCCTTGCGCCGATAGCGGTTCTCAAAATTGATCAGAGGCGCATCCGGTGCCATGGTTTGCATCGCCGCAATACTGCCGGGGAGGTCTTCTGGCAGCATGAATTCGCCGAGACTGCGGCCTGTCATTTCATCCCGGTTATAGCCCCAGATACTGGAGACCGAATTGCTGATTTCATGCACCTCTCCTGCGCTATCAATCAAGGCGATCACATCCAGTGAATAGTGCATGATGGTTTGACTGACTTCCATCGCTGCAGTGAGATGGCGTTCTGCCAAGCGGCGTTGCGCAAGTTCGATTTCCGTACGCTGATAGGCTTCCTGCAACTGGCCGCGATTCACGTCGAGTGTTTTATTCAAAGTATCCGCGCGCAACGCATTCTGCTGGGCCGATTGAAGGTCGCTTTTCAAACCTTGAACCAGCCGTTCATCGATCAACTTCAAAGCGAGAGGTCGCAATAGTTGCACGAGTAGAGGAATGCTCTCCGCTGGTAAACGACCACTCGCCACCAGCACGCACTTCCCATCCTGATCGGCGACCGCATCAATCCGCTCATCGCCCAGCGATTGACTAATGAGTTTTCCGGGTTGCGCAGCACAAGCCTCGGACAAATGAATCCAAAAAATGCCCTGGCGCAAGACCTGCGACAAGCCTAAGGCCGGCAGGAAGCAATTAATAAGGGTGTCCCGCCCAAAAAGCTGCACCTTCGACACGCCGAGATGCTCTGCTAGCTGGTGCAGGGTGGCTTGGCGTTGGTGGGGATCATAAAGACCCGCAATAAAGAGGATCAGTGGGTCGGAAGACACAAACTTATTCCGGGAATGCACACACTACAGCGGTGCAATTGTGGAACCCACTAAACTGGCCGTGCACGCGCACTATTTGTCCGTAAGTGTTACAACCGACGTAACTCTGTGACCCGAGCGTCATTTCCACCGCGTTTAATTCTGCCTCAAACTCCTGCCCTAAACGCAAGCGTGTGGCTGCGCAGTCAAAAACCAGCGCACAGGCAAGCTCGGCATCCCCAAGCGCGCTTTTGGCCGCGTGTGCGGCGATACTCGCGGCGTCGCAAGTAGAACCAGTACTCGCGGACATCAAATGAACGATAGCGCCCGTGGGGATCTCCGCCGCGAACGACACGGAGCCGTCGCTATGCAGGCTCAACGGAACCCGTAATTTATAGCCCCCTGGTTCTTGTATCCCGATGACGTTATTTAAAAAAAACGGCATGGGATCATTTTGATCAAATTGCTGCCCGGTGCGATGCGCGTAATCGGTAAACACTTCGTCCAGCGGCAGCGCGTTCAAACTAAATACGCGATTGCGCTCGGCAGACGTCACGCGAAACGCTTCACCTCTGGGTTCCCATCCATGTGCTGCGCCAATGCCAATCGGTTTATGGGACAAAATCTCAACCAGAACCACCGAATTGTGCAAGGCTTGCGTCCCGTAAAACACATGGGTTGCATTGAAATTCGCGTCATCGCCGGCCCCGCCGCCAAACATTTGATACGAGCCGCCACTTTCAACATTGATGTGGTTGATCAATTCGTCCACATACCCGGCCAATCCGTCTGTCAAGACAAGCGCGGTGCGATAAGGGAATTCGATTTTTTGCATGCCCGCAAGGCCTGCGACACACTGCTGCGCGGCTTTTTGGGGATCTTCTTTCAGACCATGCCCGAGCACTGCGCGGAAGTGCATATTGTTAGAGCGAATAGCCAGAATGGAGGCCGACTGTGTGCCCGAGCAACGCCCCGCAAACTCGCCCGCTGAGGAGCAGCCGACCAAATACGCGGGTTTACACAACGTATCAATCGATTCCAGTAGCGCTTCATATTCATAAACTGATGACGCAAACACAATGGCAACATCCGGGGGCGCATCCCCAAATGCTTCTTTGACAAGGTGTCCGAGCGCCTTACCCGCTTCTCGCGCATCGCTTAACGTGGTGTGGCCTTGAGCAAAATCCGTGTATTTTTTTTCCATAATAAAATGCATTCAGTACCAAATTTGAAGAATTCCTCTGAGCCCGCAACGACCCGTTTAGTCTATTCAAAGCAAGCCCTAACATGGCGCAACAAGTCCTAACATAGAGCAGTTTAAACTTATACGGCAATCCGTCAGCCCCCCGTTATCCAGGAAGCGCCTTTGTCCTACGGCGCTTTCTGCATAGTAAAAAACCTGTGGAAAAGGGGGGTCATGCAGAGGAATTTACGCCGTCAGGATGGCGGGCTCAAACACCATGGCGCCCAATCCAAGCGCCTGCCTGCTGTTGAGGGGCATTCTAAATCTTGACGTGTGGTGCCCCGCTGTTTGCGGCGGGCCCCGTTAGACCGGGAATGGACGGGAGCTCGCAGCAATTTACCTATCTCACTGACGGGGCCTCCTACTCAAAAATCGGTAGCGACCTACATGCCGGTCCAATACTTTGCGCGATCTGCTCAGCTTTCAAAACACCCTGCGCACCCTGTCAGCGCTGGAACCCGCATACCAGATCGAGGGCGTAATGCTTGAACTTAAAACGTCAGGTTGCGGGCTGCGGCAATCATGATGAGGTGTATTAATTTGGCCTACACGCGCTGGCTCTATAATCACGAGCGCGCCGGTGTGGCGCGTTTTTCTATTCCCCCAAAATGACCGACCCCATTCAACTGTTATATGCATTGATCCTCGGCCTGGTAGAAGGCGTCACTGAATTTCTGCCCATCTCCAGCACCGGGCATTTGATCATCGCGGGACAGTTGCTCGGCTTCACCGGCGAAAAAGCCAAGGTGTTCATGATCGCCATTCAGCTGGCGGCGATTTTTGCGGTGGTGTGGGAGTACCGGGTGCGGCTCGGGCATGTGGTGATGACGCTGCACAGCGAACCGGCGTCGCAGCGGCTGGCGGTCAATCTGATGGCGGGTTTTTTGCCGGCGGCGGTGCTGGGATTCCTGTTCTACAAGCAGATCAAGTTTTATCTGTTCAACCCGATCGTGGTGGCATCGGCGCTGGTGATCGGCGGCGTGCTGATCCTGTGGGCGGAGCGCCGCAAGCACGTGATCACGACCGAGGGCATCGACGAACTTACCTGGCGGCGCGCTCTGGCGGTGGGCTTTGCGCAGGCGCTGGCGATGATTCCCGGCACTTCGCGCTCGGGCGCGACGATTATCGGCGGCCTGTTTCTCGGGCTGTCGCGCAAGACTGCGGCGGAGTTTTCCTTCCTGCTCGCCATCCCCACCATGTTCGCGGCGACGGCTTACGACCTCTACAAGAACTGGCGCCTATTCGACGTGCACGACGTGCCGCTGTTTGTGGTGGGCGGCATCGCGGCCTTCGTCAGCGCCCTGATTGCGGTGCGCACGCTGATCAAGTTTGTCAGCCGCGTGCTGGCGACCGCTTACTTCGGCCTGGTGGACTGGCGCGCGGGACACTGAAGACTCAGGCCGCAACCAGCGCCTGCTTGGCTTCGGTTTCCAGCTGGGTCTTGAGTTCGGACGGCAGGTCGAGCTGCTTCGCCAGCTCGTCGAGGTAGGCGCGTTCCATGAAGCTTTCGGTGTCCACCGCGAGCACGCTCACCAGATACATTTCACTTGCGATTTCGATCGAGTGTGCGGCCGCAGCCACGTCGGCCGGGTCAAGCGGCCGCGTCACTTCGGCATCGATCCAGCTGCGCAGTGCCGGTTCGCTGGTCAGCGCGCCGAGCTTGTCATCGATCAACCCGCGCTCGCGCGCGTCGATGTGGCCGTCGGACTTGGCGGCGGCGATCAGTGCCTTCAGCACGGCGCGGCTATGGTCGTCCTCCGCGGCGGGCGCAGGCAAAAAGGCCGCAGGCTGGGCGAGCGGTGCGACAGGCGCCGCCGACTGGTTGCGCTGCCAGGTGCTGTAGGCGCGAAACGCCAGCGCGCCGAGCGCCGCCGCACCGCCATATGCCGCGGCCTTGCCGCCGAACTTGCGCACGCGCTTGTCGCCCAGCAGCAGTCCGAGCACGCCGCCGGCCAGCATGCCGGTGCCGAAATTGGCGTAACCGGGTTTGCCCTCGCCGGCGGGCACATTGCCGGGCAGGTTGGACAGCAGGGACTGGCCGGAGCCGAGCAATTGGTCGAGCAGGTTTTTTGCGTTCATGGCGGTCGGATTCAGGGTGATGATCCTCAAAAGACCGCTTGGCGCCGCCTGAAGTTCCGCCAGCCTATTCCGCTCTGGGTGGGTGCTTGTCGAGCTTGCGTTGCAGGGTGCGGCGGTGCATTTTCAGCGCACGCGCGGTGGCCGAGATGTTGCCATCGTGTTCGACCAGCACTTTCTGGATGTGCTCCCATTCCAGCCGCGCCACCGACAAGGGTTCGATGCTGACTTCGAGCGCGGCATCGGGCTCGTTGCGCTGCAGGGCGGCAAGGATTTCGTCGGCGTTGACGGGCTTGGCCAGATAGTTCTGCGCACCCAGGCGCACCGCTTCGACGGCGGTGGCGATGCTGGCGTAGCCGGTGAGAACGACAATGGCGATGTCCGGGAAGTGTTCCTTCAGCGCGGCGACGACCTTGAGTCCGGATTCGCCGGGCAGCTTGAGATCGACCACGGCGTGGCTGGGGACAAAGTGCTCGGCGATGGACAGCGCGCCGGCTGCGTTGTGCGCCCGGCCGACGGTCGCGCCACGCTTGCGCATCGCGCGCTCCAGGGCATCGGCAAAATCGATGTCGTCTTCGACAATAAGCAGATTCATGGCGTGGAATACCAGGGAAGTTGAATGCGGACCAGGGTGCCGCCGCCAGCACGTTCGGCGAGGGTGAGCGCGCCGCCGGCTCGCTCCAGCGTGGCGTGGGTGAGCACCAGCCCCATGCCCCAGCCCTGTCCGGGCTTGTCGCTGAACAGCACGCGGCCGGCCTGCGCCTTTTGCGCGGCGGTGAAGCCGGGTCCGCGGTCGGCGACCTCGAGCCAGAGAAAATCATCCGTCACGGTTGCAGCAAACTCGACCGCGTCGGGCGAAACATCGGCGGCGTTGTTCAGCACATTCAGGAGGGCCTGCTCCAGCGCTTCGGGCGGGGTGTATTCGCGCCCGGTCGGAGGTAGCCGGGTCTGCACCTGCACGTCTGGCCGGATCACTTGCCAGTTTGTCACTAGCGTGGCCAGCCAGTCGTCGAGCGACGTCGCGTGCGGCGTGCTGTCCTGCGCGCGCGCGGCCAGCTGGGTGAGGATGCGCTTGCATGCCTGTGCCTGTTTTTCGAGCAGCTGGCAGTCGGCGCCGATGTCGGGATCGTTGGCGAATTCGAGCGCGAGCTCATGCGCGGTGGTCTGGATGGTGGCGAGCGGGGTGGCGAGCTCGTGCGCCGCCAGCGCGGCCTGGGTACCGAGCGCGAGGATGCGTTCGTCGCGCAACTGCTTTTCGCGCAGCGCGGCCAGTTCACCGTCGCGCGCGCGCAGCCCGGCGTGCATGCGGGTGATGAAAAACGCAATCAAAGCCGCGCTGATCAGGAAGTTGAACCACATGCCGCCGAGGTGCATGCCGTAGGCTGCGACCGGGTCGGCGATCGCCAGCGTCTGGTAGACGAACAGCAGCAGCGCGTAGTAGCCGCCCGCCACCGCCGCCAGCAGCCACACCCAGCGCGGGCGCAGGCTGATCGCGGCGATGATGATCGGAACCAGCATCAGCGAGACGAAAGGATTGGTCGCGCCGCCGCTGAAAAAAACCAGCACCGCAAACGCGGTGAGATCGACCAGCAGGTGCGTCAGGAATTCCATCTGGGTGGCGGGTGCATCGTGTTGCAGCCGCCACCAGGTGGTGAGGGTAAATGCGCCGAGCAGTGCCAAGACCGCAGCCATCGGCAGCAACGGCATGGGGATGTGCAGCCCCCAATGCAGCCAGGCGATGCCTGCGCGCGCGTGGGCAGGGTGGTGAGCAGGGTGGAATCGAGGGCGGACGGCATGGCGGCATTGTAATGCGCGCCCAAAGCTGCGCTGCGGACAAGACGCGTGCGCAGAGCGGCCCTTTCCTGCAAGGCTAGGGTCGTCACCGATTGTCGCAGCCGGCGTCAGCCCCGCCTGAACCGCTTGATTGTGGACCGATGTGCACTCAGGATTTAAAACTTATAGGCCACGCCGGTATAGATCGAGCGCACCATGCCCGGAACGGCCGTGCCCTACTGCTGAAAAATCCCCGCAGGCGGATTGATCGACATGGTCGTGCCCTGGCCGGCATAGGCTCCGCCCAGCGGCAGCGCATAGTGCTTGTCGAACAGGTTTTCGACGCCGACATCGAGGCGAACCTGTTTCCACTGGTAGCTGCTGCGAAAATTAAACAGCCTGTAACCCGGGGTCTCGACCTCGTTGCGGATATCCGAGACGTTCTCTTTCGCCGCGACAAAATGCGCTTCTAGCGTATTGGTCCAGCGACCCCGTTGCTGGGTCCGCGCCAGCTTCGCGTTCAAGGGCATGATGTTGTAAAGGTTGTCGCCGGTGTCCTGGTTCGCGCCCCGGGTGTAGCTCACGCTGCTGTTCGCGGTGATGTCGCCATATTCCGGCGTGCTGGCGGCGAGAACCCGGCCGGAGAGATCGATACCGTACAAGCGGGCGGACTGCTTGGCATACTTCAGCACGTTGAATTGCCCATCGGGACAACTGGCACCGTTGCAGGTGGCGTCGATGAAGTCCTGGACGCAGGTGAAGTATGGCGCGACGCGTGCGCTCCAGACTTTGCCCGGAGGCTGATCCGTACCAGAACCGCTTGTCCTCTCCGAAGTCCATTTCGTGCTCGGTGGTTTCGTCGTACGTGCGCGCTTTCAGGCCCCCCATTGATAGTCGCCGGTATAACTCAGGCTGGCCAGACTGCTTTTGTTATCAGTCATGTCCATGCGTTGGTTCGGAAAATTCTCGTAGGGAATGTTCTGGTGTCCCTGCTTCAGATCAAACCGGTGATTTTCATTGTGGTAGGCGATATCGGGCGCCTGATTGATGGATTCGTAGGTGGTGGAGCCCACCTCATCCAGCGGCAGCCTGTGCCCAAGCCGGCCTGTGGCGGTCGAGGTCTTGAAGTCGCCGCCCGCCGTGTAGCTGTGGGATTGTGCAGCCGACGCGGTATAGGTCAGGCTGAGGTTTTCATTGGCGACCGGGGCGTCGGCATCGACGCCCATGGCATTGCCATTACTCTGGTAGAGCGCACCGATTTCGCCCGTGGTCAGCAAGCCTACGCCCGCCTTGGCAAACTGCGGTTTGGCCGATTCCACGATGAGGGTGCCGCCGATGCTGTCGCCGGGCACGTCCCTGAGCAGACTGGCGGCGGCGCGCAGGGGCAGCAAATCGGCGGCGTCCAGCGTCACGCTGCCGGGTTCGCCGTCAAGCGGCTGCGACCCCACTGCCACCACCGTCATCATCGGCGTGTCGGACGTCAGGATGTCGGTTTCGGCTTGCGCGGCGGTGGGCAGCCAGAATGAAGAAAGCGCGAGCGAGACCGCGAGTGGCTGGGGCTTTTGGCTGGGCAGCATGATTTTTGGTGGTTGTTGGCTTGGTGGTGGGTCTAGGCAACTCGCGGCAGCGCGAGAATGTGGCAAATGGCCGCAAGCGGCTGCCACTCTGGCAGCCTTGAGCGCCGTGGCCACCAGGCACTGTGACAATTTGACGCATCGCATTCGGCGCGCGGATTGCCTATCGTTGTACACCCCTGCTGTTTGGATTGTCGACGGAGAAGCACATGAAACTGAATGTTCCGCCTGGGCGGCCCATGTCAGCGTCACCGACGCATGGGCGCGCGCCACCCTGCCGGGGCAACCGGTAAGCGGCGCCTACATGAAAATAAAGTCGGATGCCGACGCGCGTCTGGTCAGCGTTTCCAGCCCGGCGATTGCGCAGGTCGAAGTGCACGAAATGCGGATGGATGGCGACGTGATGCGGATGCGCGAAGTCAAGGCGGTCGATCTGCCCAAGGGCCAAGTCGTGACGCTGCAGCCCGGCGGGTTTCACATCATGCTGATGAATTTGAAGAAACCGATCGCCGCGGGCGAGATCGTTCCGCTGACGCTAGTGATCGAATCGGGCGGCAAGCGGCAGAACGTGGAGGTCAAGGCCGAGGCGCGCGCAATGACCGGCATGCCGCAGCAGCCGCCTCGCTGAACTACGCGGCCCGGCTGCCCAGGATTGCGCCGCGCGCGCGCAGGTCGTTCAGCAGTGCGTTGCCCGCCTGCAGCAGCAGGGCGCGGTCGGGGTGGCGACTTTCGTCGGCCACCTGTTCCAGCGCGGCGCGACCGCAGCGCGTGCCGGGCTGCAGCAGTGCCAGCAGGCGGGCGGTAAACGCGTTAATTTCAATGAACTGAACCTGGTCGGCGGCATCGCGAAACACCAGCAAGTGGGTTTCGGTCGCTGGCGTCTTGCGGCGCGGCGCAATGCGGTGCACCGGCCAGTCGTAGCGCAGGTTGGCCAGCACCGGATTCAGCACAGGCACGCCGTCGAGCAGATCACCCGCCGCATCCACCGTGCCATCGACGCTGCGGTTTGAAACAGACAACACCAGTTCGATCCATTCGTAATGCGCCAGCGCCAGGGTGAACGGCGGGTAGCTGGCGGGCGGCGTCCATTCGTTCTGCAGGAACTGGATGAATTCGTCCGGAATCTGGCGGAAATAGGGCGTATGGCTGCGATGGGTGCGGAAGAAATCACGCACCAGCGCCGTCCACTTGCGCGTTCCCAGTACCTTGCGCAGCACCGGAAAGCACGCCAGCAAAAAACCTTCGAGATTGTTGTACAGCAGCTCGGTGTAAATCTTCATGCGCCGCGCTTCGACGCCCGCCGGGCGCGGCTGCGCACGGGGATCGCGCAGGTGCGCGGTGAAGGCGTACTGGTAGCGCTGGAATTCAGGAAGCGGCGGCGATTTTTGCATGGGGCGCATGGGCGGCCTGCAGGCGCGCGATCTGTTCGACTTCGCGCACCAGTTCGGCCAGCGGGGGAATGTTGAAGTCGCGTTCCAGCAGCGTGGGCGCCACGCCATGGATGCGGTAGGTGGCGTCGAGCAGCGCCCACACCGGCTCGATCACGTCGGCGCCGTGGGTGTCGACGATCAGGTCGTCGGCCTCGTTGTAGTGGCCGGCCATGTGCATATAGACGATGCGTTCGGTCGGCAGCGCGCGGATGAATTCGAGCCTCGGTGAGCACGGCGCGGATGAAGGCGAGTTCATCCATGTCGGCCACCGGATAGGGCGTGTAGTAGGAGGCGTTTTCGATCGCGATGCGGCGTTCGAGAATGTCCTGCGCGCGACGGATGCGCGCGGCGACGTATTTCACCGCTTCTTCGGTGAAGGGAATCGGCAGCAGGTCGTACAGGTGCCCGTCGTCCGAGCAGTACGACAAATGTTCGGTGTAAAGCGCGATGCCATGGGCATCCATGAATTGCCGGGTTTTACGCAGCAGCAGGTCGTCGAGAGGCGTCGGGCCGCCCAGCGACAGCGACAGGCCGTGGCAGACGAAGGGATAGCGTTCGGTGAAGGCGCGCAGGTCGCGGCCATAGGCGCCGCCCATGTCGATCCAGTTTTCCGGAGCGAGCTCGAAAAAGTCGATGGCGTCGGGGACATGGGTTTTCAGCACGGGCAGCAGCTCGCGCCGGAAACCCAGCCCCGCGCCGGCGGGGCGCAGGGAGGTCATGCGTTCAGCGGCTTACTTGGCTGCGCCGCACTTGGCTTCCGGCGCCTTGGGCTTGGCTGCGCCGCACTTGCCATCGGTCGCCTTGTCCGCACCGCCCTTCCATCGGTTTGGCCGCGTGATTGTCAGCCACTTGGTAGCCGGAGCTCAGGGCGGACAGCGCAAACGGGTTGCTGGCGGCGGTGGCGACGGGAGCGGCCAGAGCGGCAGCAAAGGCAGTGCCGGCAGCAGCGGCGATCAGGGTTTTCTTGGACATGGTGTTCTCTCCTAACAGTTAAAAAAATCAATCATGGAACGGCGGGTTTGCCGACCGGGGTCGGCGGTTGCAAAAGGCTCTTCATGTGTCGAGCTTGTTCTGCAATTCGTTTGCGATGCGCTGCCGGGCCTCGGGGGTCAGTCCCGGTACCGCATCGTTTGCCTCTGTTTCAACCTTAAACAGGCGGCGCATTTCGTGTAGTTGGCGGGTAAAGCGCGCGCAGTTGGTGCAGATCGCCAGATGCATGCGCATGGCCACCCGCTCGCCAAACGGCAGGCGCTCGTCCATGGCGCGCGACGCGAGCGCTGTTGTTTCCTTGCAGGTGATCCTCCATTTCATGCCGCGCCCGCCTTTGAAAAGCCGTTCAGCTCCAGACATTGCCGCATGAACAGCCGCGCCCGGTGCAACAGTACCCAGCAGTTGGTCGGGGTGATGCCCAGTTCCTTACAGATTTCTTCAGTTTCCATGCCGGCCACTTCGCGCAGGCTGAACACCTGCGCCATCGCCGGCTTCAGGCGGTCGGCGCACTCGTCGAGCATGCGCCGCAACTGGCTCAGTTCGGCCTCGGTGTGGGGGTTGCCCCAGGGACGCATCGGCTCGGCCCAGTGGCCGTCCTGCTTGAACAGGCTATCGACCGCTTCCTCGCCGTCGGCGTCGCGCGGGATTTCCACTTCGCGCACCTGCCGGCGGATGGCGTCGACGATCTTGTGCTTGAGGATGGCGCAGAGCCAGGTGCGCGGACTGGCGTCACCGGCATAACGGGCCTGCGCCGACAGTGCGGCCAGCAGGGTCTCCTGCACCGCGTCTTCGGCCAGCGCGTCGGAATGCAGCTGGCGGCGCGCCACGCGGAACAGATAGTCGCCATGGTCGGCCAGCCAGCGCTGAGGGTCGAGCGTGTTCAAAGACATCCTTCCTTGCAATACGCCGGAGCCCGCACTTTAGATGCAGTCGTGAAATGCAACAAACCGGGGGGCTTGAAATCCCGGAGGCTTGCCTCAGATCGGGTATATCCGTAACCCTAATCAACCAGAAGGAGGACAAGATGGCCAACATCAGCCGCTACGAACCCTATGAAGTCAGCGACCCGCTGGATAACCTGTTCCGCGGTTTTTTCCGCCCGGTGCAAATGGACAAGGACATGCCGCAGATCCGCATGGACGTAAAGGAAGATGAAAAATCCTATGCCGTGCACGCCGACATGCCCGGCGTCGCCAAGGACGACATCCACGTCACCATCGACGGCAACACCGTGTCGATCAGCGCCGAGGTGAAGAAAGCCAGCGAGCAGAAGGACGGCGAAAAGCTGCTGCGCCGCGAGCGCTATTTCGGCCGTGTCAGCCGCAGCTTCGCGCTGGAAAACGAAGTCGACGAGGCCACGGCCAGCGCGCGCTATCAGGACGGCGTGCTGGAGCTGGTGCTGCCAAAGAAAGCAGCCGTCAGCGCCAAACGGCTCAACGTCCAGTAAGCCCCGGCACGGCACAAAAAGGCGGCCGCGCGCCGCCTTTTTGTTTGGCGTAAAATCCGCGCAGACTTTCCCCGGAGCCGCCATGACCCCTGACCATTCCGCCGCCGACAAGGCGAATATCCTGTCGGAAGCCCTGCCCTACATTCAGCGTTTTTACGATAAAACCATCGTCATCAAATACGGCGGCAACGCCATGACCGAGCGCCACCTGATGGAGGCGTTCGCCAAGGACGTGGTGCTGCTGAAGCTGGTGGGCATGAACCCGGTGGTGGTGCACGGCGGCGGTCCGCAGATCGGCGACTTGCTGAAGAAAATCGGCAAGCAGTCCGACTTCATCCAGGGCATGCGCGTCACCGACGAAGAAACGCTCGACGTGGTGGAAATGGTGCTCGGCATGGTCAACCAGGACATCGTTACGCTGATCAACAAGCACGGCGGCAAGGCGGTCGGGCTCACCGGCAAGGACGGCAATTTCATCCACGCGAAGAAAATGCTGGTGGCGAACAAGGACAATTCCGAAGAAATGCTCGATATTGGTCAGGTCGGCGAGATCACCAGCATCGATCCGGAAATCATCCAGGTGCTCGACGCGCGCGATTTCATTCCGGTGGTCGCGCCGCTCGGCACCGACAAGGACGGCAACGCCTACAACATCAACGCCGATGTGGTGGCGGGCAAGATCGCTGGGGTGCTGCAGGCGGAAAAAGTCATTTTCATGACCAACATTCCCGGCGTGCTCGACAAGGAAATGAAGCTGCTCACCGGACTGACGCCGCGTCAGGTCGACGACCTGATGGCCGACGGCACCATCACCGGCGGCATGATTCCCAAGGTCGGCTACGCGGTCGATGCGGTCAACAGCGGCGTCAAGACCGCGCACATCATCGACGGCCGGGTCGAACACGCGCTGCTGCTGGAAGTGCTGACGCCCGAAGGCGTCGGCACCCTGATCAAGCGCGTCTAGTTTTCCACTCCCTGCTTACCGCTTACTGCTTACCGCTTACCGTTCACCCAAATATGCGCTACTGGCTGATGAAATCCGAGCCCAGCGACGTCAGCATCGACGACCTCGCGAGCTTTCCCAACCAAAGCGTCGCCTGGTACGGCATCCGCAATTACCAGGCGCGCAACTTCATGCGCGACCAGATGCAGGTCGGCGACAAGGTGCTGTTCTATCACTCCTCGTGCGCCGAGCCGGGCATCGCCGGGCTGGCCGAAGTCAGCGTGCTGGCGTATCCCGATGCGTTCCAGTTCGA
>NCHD01000082.1 GCA_002257045.1 Hydrogenophilales bacterium 16-61-112
CAGCCGCGCGTTGTGCGACCTGTTCAACACGCCGATGCTGAAAGACAAGATCGCTTTTCGCGGTGGCACCGCGATCAACAAACTGCTGTTCAAGCAGCCCCTGCGCTATTCGGAAGACATCGATCTGGTGCAGACGCAGGCTGAGTCCATCGGCACGACGGTCGATGCGATCCGCGAAGCCCTGTCATGGCTCGGCAAGTGCAATCGCGAGCAGGCGGGGCATTCGATGCACCTGGTGTTCAAATTCACGCCCGAAGCTGATCCGCAGACGGCGCTGAAGCTCAAGGTCGAGATCAATACACGCGAGCATGAGCATCTGCTCGGCATCAAGTCGTATCCCTTCGCGGTGGAAAGCGACTGGTACCAAGGCGAGGCCGAGATCGCGTCCTTCGAGCCAGAGGAACTGTTCGGCACCAAACTGCGCGCATTATTGCAGCGGCGCAAGAACCGCGACCTCTTCGATCTGCACCACGGACTCGACCAGCTCGCCATGGATCGGGATAAGCTCATCGCCTGCTTCGACCACTACCTGGCGCTTGAAGGCAAGCCCATCACGCGCGCCGTCGCCGAGCAGCGTATGTTGGAAAAGCTCACACGTAGTCTGATCGAAGACATCGCGCCATTACTGCCGGCCGGCGTCCGCTTCAACGACGACGATGCGATACAGGCTTTCGAGCGCGTATGGAAGGAACTCATCGTCCGCATCAAGGGTGATGCATGGAAGCTGACCGACAAAGCGTTAGAAGAGCTGCGCACAAAAAAATATCCCGGCCTATTGAGCCGGTAAGGGAGATACCATGTACTTGGGGAGCCTGACAATTTCACGTTTCCGATCTTGCGACAATGTGACCGTCAGTCTCCGCCCCGATCTGACCGTCTTGGTCGGTGAGAACAATGGCGGCAAGTCCAACGTCGTAGACGCGATCCGGCTGCTCACCTTGCCGCTGAGCGGACGCCGGGAGCGGTACCCGGAAGACGAGGATGTACGGCGCCACGCGACCGTCCCGAACTTCCAGATCGAAGGTGTTTTCAAGGGGCTCGGCGATACGCTGAAAGGGTTGCTGATCTCGGCAGTTCCAGACCCAACCCAGGATGAAGCAGTCTTCGGCTATCGGTACGAGTCGCGGTCCGCACGCTCGCCGCGCGGCAAGACTACCGTCTGGGCCGGGCGCTTTGACACCAATGAGCCGGAGGCTGGCTCCACCGATCTGATCCGACACGTCTACCTACCGCCGCTGCGCGATGCGCATCAGGCGCTTGGCACTGGAAGCGGCGCGCGGGTCATGGCACTGTTGCGCCACTTCCTGCCGAAGGATCAAGAGCCGAATTTCCTTGCCGGTGTCAGGCGCGCGGACGACAGGCCAGACGTCCTGACGACGATGAACGCGGAGATCGATACTGCCCTGGGGATGCTGACCAATGGGGTCCGTCCGCAAACGGCGGCCCTGGACTTCGGTGCCGAAACCCTGCTCGATGTCGCCCGCGATCTGAGGTTTCGCTTGGCCGATACCGGCCTCGTGCCCGAGGACATCCGGGCTTCCGGTCTGGGCTACTCCAATCTGCTCTATATGGCTACGGTCGTCGTCGAACTGGCGAAAGCCAAGGAAGCGGACCTCACGATCTTTCTCGTGGAAGAGCCGGAAGCTCACTTGCATCCGCAGTTGCAAGTGTTGGTGCTCGAATTCCTACTGGAACAGGCTCGCCAATCGGCAGCGCGGGCCATCGAGCCCGGCAAGCCGGAAGGCCGTATCCAGATCGTTGTGACGACCCATTCGCCAAACCTGACGGCATGGGTCTCTCCACTGCATCTGGTGGTTATGCGCTCACGTCGCGGCGAAGCGAATGGAGTCATAGTGTCGGAATCGGTCAGCGTGCCCATCGCCGAACTCGGGCTCAAGCCGAAGACGCTGGACAAGATCAACCGCTATCTGGATGTGACCCGCTCCGCACTGCTGTTCGGCAACAGAGCTATCCTGGTCGAAGGGATTGCCGAGGCACTACTGTTGCCGGTGCTGGCGCAAAAGATTGTCTTGGTCGACGATGCCGACGGATGGCTCCGGTTCAAGGGAACCGTCATCGTACCGATCGAGGGTGTGGACTTCCGCCCCTATGTCGAGGTACTGCTGCGGCCGGTTGACGGCGCATGCATCGCCGACCGGCTGATCGTGATCACCGACGCTGATCCGACAGTGTTGGGGAATCGGAAGGTCGATCTTGAAAACCTCGCCGCGACCCATGGCGCGCCGCAAGCGCTGACGGTGCTGACCAATCAGCACACGTTGGAGCATGAGATTTTCGGAGCGGGTAACGAGGCCTTCTTGAAGAGTGTGTTTCTTCGGCTGCACCGCAACTCGCGTCAGGACTGGACGAACCGGATAGAGGGCGTCGCGGTTCAGGAGCGTTCCGACGCGTTCCTTAAGCTGATCGAGGCGAAGAAAACCCGCAAGGGCGATTTGGCCCAGGCCATCGCTGCACGTATTGCCGCAGGCGAACCATTTGTCGTGCCGCACTATCTTGCCGATGCGATTCGTGGTGCTGCGCAGGCATGATTGGCATTCACGGCCTGACGGCTGAGCAGGAAGCATTCGCCACGCACGTCGGCGGTGCCTTCGTACATGCCTGCCCCGGTGCCGGAAAGACCCGTACGATCATCGCGCGCCTGGCTAAGATTGCCGCCACGTTGCCGCCTCGTCGCGGCGTTGCGGTACTCTCCTTCACGAACTCTGCCGTCGATGAGTTTCGAGAGCGCTGCCGGGTTGCAGGACTCGGCCCACTCTTGAAGCATCCCAGCTTCATGGGAACGCTCGATGCATTTGTCCGGCATTTCGTGGTGCTCCCAGGCAGTGCGGCAACAAGCACGATGCGGCCGATCATCCTCGATAGTTGGGACACTCTCGGCATAGAGGTTCGGTTGTCGGGGCAATTCGCCTTCCGAGGTGATGCGGTGAGCCTGGACCTGTTCGACGCGGAAACCAACGTCATTGATCCAGCGAGAATTGGGCATGCAGGACTACGAAACCATGTGCGCCAGCATCAAGCCAGGTATCAACAGGCTGCGGCACAACGGCGACGTGGCTTGCTGCAGGCCGGCTATCTAAGCGCTGGCGATGCTCGCGTTCAGACGCTGCAGCTGATTCGTGATCCAGTGAATGGCGGTGCGCTTGGTCGCGCACTGGCGGCACGTTTCCACGAAGTCATGGTGGACGAAGGCCAGGATTGCAATCCGCTTGATCTGCAGATCCTATCGTGGCTCAGAGAGCACGGGGTGCATGTCATTTTCGTGTGTGACCCGGATCAGGCGATCTATGAATTCCGCAACGGCAATCCTGCTGGTGTTCAGATATTCAAGGAGACGTACCCCGTTGAATCACATCGAGGGCTGACAGGGAATTTTCGCAGCAGCCCTGCGGTTTGTCGGTTGGCCGCCACGCTTAGAAGCGCGGGCCACGTGGATCAGTCCGTCGGCGACACTGCGAATGTTGCGCACCCGATTTTGCTTCTCTCATACGGCGGCCGAGGACCGAGTGCGACGATCGGCCGGGCCTTCCTGGATCGGGTCGCTGAACTTGGTTTGGATTCAACTGACGCGATCGTTCTGGCGCATTCGGGCAAAGTCGCGCAGCGTGCCGCTGGTGGAGTGGTTTCCAGCGATTCGAACGGAAGCTCGCGGGTTGAGTCGCTGGCCCGAAAAGTGGCGGAGTTCTGGTCACCTGCCGCAACGGCCCGATCAAAGGAATCAGCGATCCAAGCAGTGGAGACGTTGTTGTTGGACCTCATGGGATTGCGTCAGGACAATGAGCATCTGTTACGTGCAGTCGAGCGCGGTGGAATGGATCGGCGAACGCATCGACGATGTGCGTTGAGTTTACTCATGAGCCTTCCAAAGGTGTGTGGGAATGCCGACGCTGATCGGCTCGCCTGGATTGCCTGTGTGCAGGCAGAGACGGAACGGCTGAATCTGCCTTTGCCGGCCAGAGTGACCGTGCGTAACTTCTTTAGGCGGCCAACTAACGTGCAATGGTCGCACCACCTCCAAGTCCCGGTCGAGCTCGGCCTGACATGCGCCAAGATTCACGAGGCGAAAGGCCGCGAGTACGGTGCTGTGTGCGTCGTGATTCCGCCCAATCGGGCTCCTGAAAACCGGGGTGAAGCTCTATTTGACTCGTGGGAGACCCGCACCGATGCCGAGGCCAAGCGTGTGCTCTACGTTGGCTTGACGCGCGCCCAGCATCTGAGCGCGCTTGCGGTGCCAGTCGCTTTCGCTGATCGTTGTGTCGCAGTACTGGTCGCTGGTCAAGTGCCCTACACAAGAAGGGACTTATGAGGCTCCGCGGATTGCCTGTCAATCGTCAATCTGCGTCGCCTCCGCGTCAATCGACAGCGAGTGTTTAACGCGCTGCGACCGCGAAGAAACGTTGGCTGAGGTCGACCTGAATCCTGAGGGACTGACCGCCGAGATCACCCGGCTGGTGAAAAAACGTAGGCTGGCCAACCCTCGCCATGGCTTCTATTTGATTCTGCGTACCGAAGACCCGATGGCTGGTGCTCAGATCCAGTTCCCTGATCGTCCATTGAGAAATACAAGGGAATCGATGCACGTCTTGCAGCAGCTCAGAATCGAGGATTTCAGAAGCATATAGAGCGCTGATCTGACGTTTGACAGATCGTACGCGACGGAGCCATCGGTCCCGTGTGTGCTGGTCCATCAATCCGCTTGCATTTGGTCAAGCCGTTCCTTGACCTCGCGCTTGCCCATCTTCCGGACGGCCGCAAAGACTGCGAGCTGCTCGGCTTTCGGGCGCGACGTGCCGGCTTCCCAGTTGTAGATGGTTTGGGCGGAGACGCCCACCAGCGCTCCCATCTCCCGCGCCGACAGTTCGAGCCGCGTCCGCTGCGCACGCACACCCTGCGGTTTGAACCTCAGTTTCGTTTCGGATTCCTTGTCGGCGGTAGGGGCGACATTCTTCGGCACCATTTTTTCGAGGCGTGATATTTTCTTTTCCAAGGGCTCGATGCGCCGTTTTAATGCCGCGATATCTGTGCGGTAGCGGCTCGATGCCTTCTTGAGGGTTTCGGTTTCGCTGCGAAACTGCCTGCGGACGAGTCTAGCGATTTCTTCCTTGAGCACGGATGCGATGTTCGACAATTGGGGGGGCCTCATAGCGTACTGGTAAAGGCAAATGGTACAGGGATCGGCCTCACTCAACCGCGCTGATCGACGGCTATCGCAAATTGGACGCTGACTCCTCGGCCTTTGCTACCGCCGCTGACACTGGGGACTAATGAGTGGTCGGTGTGGAGCAGCTTGCCGACTCCGGCACGAAGTTCGGGCTAAATGGCTGCCTTCGACAACGACGAGGGGCAGCACCGACCCGGAAGAGTCGCTCGGCAAGCAGCGTCATGGGGGCCGGTTCCCGGGGTTGAACCGCCGTCAAAAAAATGAGTTGGGTGCCTGGTCCTCGGCCAGAGCCGCCCCTGGAGTGCTGCTTCACCAAGGTCGGATATGCATCGCACACCGGCCATGGGCTAGAAGAGCCGCTGAACGGCCGCTTGTACGGCTGGGGTGGGCTGCCATCCCAGCCGAAATCGTGTTCATGCAGTTGATGCACGTCGATCTCACAGCAGGCGGATCGCGGCGAGGCCGACGCGGCTGCCCAGATAGAGCACGATGGCGGTCCACCAAGGGTTCATTCATACCTTGGCGCTCCGCGTGTACTCAACCGGCGCAGCGTCTGCGTTGCACTGGCTTCGAAATACCTGGATGACATGGCGCTTCGCCTGCTGGGCGTCAGGCTCGTGGTTCACCCCGGCCTGGGCCGACAGCCGTCTATCCGCTGCTGCGGGGGATATTCTTCATTGGCGGCTTTTCCTGGGGCGGCGCATCAGCAGGTACGCCGCCGGCACGACAAACAGCGACAGCAACGGCGCGCTCAGCATGCCGCCCACCATGGGGGCGGCGATGCGGCTCATCACCTCGCTGCCGGTGCCGCTGCCCAGCAGGATGGGCAGCAGGCCGGCGACGATCACCGCCACTGTCATCGCCTTGGGGCGCACGCGTTGCACCGCGCCTTCGCGGATGGCGTCGACAAGGTCGGCTTCGCCGGTTTTGCCGGATTCTTTTTTCGCGTGCCAGGCGTTTTTCAGATACAGCAGCATGATGACGCCGAACTCGGCCGACACCCCGGCCAGCGCGATGAAGCCGACGCCGGTGGCGACCGACAGCTGGTAGTCCAGGGCGTAGAGAAACCACACGCCGCCGGTCAGCGCGAACGGCAGCGTGGCCATGATGAGTACGGCCTCGTCGAAGCGGCTGAAGGTGAGATAGAGCAGCACGAAGATGATGAGCAGCGTGGCGGGCACGACGAGCTTCAGCCGCGCGTTGGCGCGTTCCATGAACTCGAACTGGCCGGAGTAGGCCAGGCTCATGCC
>NCHD01000083.1 GCA_002257045.1 Hydrogenophilales bacterium 16-61-112
GCGACGCTTTGCCACGGTTGAACCCGTATTTGGCAACATCCGGCACAACAAACAGCTCGACCGCTTCACTCTCAGAGGGCAGAAAAAGGTCGATGCGCAATGGAAGCTCTACTGTATGGTGCACAACATCGAGAAGCTGGCGCATCACGGATATGCGCAGTAGGGGCAGGGCGGACAGCCCGCCATACGCCTATAGATGACACCATGGCTTGATCAGGGGGTCGAGTCGAATCGGTGAAGCGAATTGCACAGCAGAAATGAAAAACGGCGTGGAAAAATGCACGCCGTTTTTTTGGGTCGATGATTCGGCTGAAAAGGGGTTCTTCTACAGCGTCAACGTTTAGCTTGAGGGGCGCGGAGACAGCAAGCGAAGCTTGCTGGCGGAGCGTCCAACTCAAAGCGCTTGTTAGCCCCTACTCGCATATTTCGCTTCCTCCGGCGTCTTGCATGACGATTTTGTAGTCTTTGTTTTTCCTGACAACGCCGTTGATATAGAAGTCATAAACGGTTGCAATTAGAGCTGAAACAATAAAACCATCTTTGCGCTCTGGAATACTGCAATGCCGGTATTTGATTGTTATTTGGTCGCCAGATAACACGGCTGTTGTGTTTTTTTTGGAGATGGCATTCGACCCGGTTATGAAAGTTGGGAAGGAAACAACGAGCGCCTTCCCTTCCCAGTGGGGAATTGGGGTATTGTAAATTTCCTGTTGCAAAAAATAGAAAAGTACGTCGCCTCTGTTTTTTATTGTGACCGGCAACTCAACAGTGTTCGGCACAGGTGCTGCGCCCATGAGTAGCAAGACAAAGGGCAGAATCATCAGGGATCTTTTCATCGGCGCTTCCTAGAGGGCTAACGTTAAGTAGACACCTGGATCGGTGCATAACAAAAAACAGCAAAGGTGTATAACATCGTCGAATCCATGGCAACCTATTGTTCTAATTGAAGCTTGGCTTTGATAGGGGACGCATATGCAAACGGGCGACACACCTGCGGTTCAACCGCCAAAACTGCTTGACCAAGTGCGTGATCGAATCCGGGTCAAGCATTACAGCATCCGCACTGAAACGCAATACGTTCAGTGGGTTAGGCGGTTCATCCTGTTCCACGACAAAAAACATCCCAGGGACATGGGGGCGCCAGAAGTTGAAGCGTTTCTGACTCACCTGGCAGTGGAAGGCAATGTGGCGGCTGCCACGCAAAATCAGGCTTTGTCTGCCTTGCTGTTTTTATACAAGGAGGTTTTGGCAATCAATCTGCCATGGCTGAATGACGTGACAAGAGCCAAGCGGCCAAAGCGCATGCCGGTGGTGATGACGCGTGAGGAAGTGAATGCAGTGCTGGACCGGATGGTGGGGGTGTATGGCTTGATGGCGCGTTTGCTGTACGGCACCGGGATGCGCCTGATGGAAGGTGTGCGACTGCGCGTAAAGGATGTGGATTTTGCTCGCCGCGAGATTTTGATTCGCGATGGCAAGGGTGCGAAGGATCGGGTGACGATGTTGCCGGAGGCCGTGGTTCTGCCTTTGCAGGCTCATTTGCAGCAGCGACGTACCCTGTTTGACGATGACCGTCAGTTGGGTAGGGCAGACGTGTACATGCCGGATGCGCTGGCGCGCAAATATCCGGGTGCACCTACCGAGTGGGGCTGGCAGTACATCTTTCCTTCGGGTAGTTATTCGATTGATCCGCGCAGTGGCTCGGAGCGTCGGCACCATCTGGATGAAAAGCTGTTGCAACGGGCAATGAAAAAGGCGGTGCAGGCTTCAGGGCTTGCCAAGCCAGCTACGCCGCACACGCTGCGCCACTCATTCGCCACGCATTTGCTGGAAGCGGGCTACGACATTCGCACGGTACAGGAACTGCTTGGACATTCGGATGTGTCGACCACGATGATTTATACCCATGTGTTGAACAAGGGCGGGCGCGGGGTGACAAGCCCGCTGGATCGGCGATGACGGACGAGGACTACATGCGCGCTGCGCTGGACCTGGCCCGCCAGGGCTGGGACGCGGGCGAGGTGCCGGTGGGCGCGCTGGTGGTGTGCGGCGGCGAGGTGATGGGGCGCGGGTTCAATCAGCCGATTTCCAGCCACGACCCCACTGCGCATGCCGAGGTGATGGCGCTGCGCGACGCTGCGGGGCAGGTGGCGAATTACCGGCTGGCGGGTTGCACGCTATATATAACGATGGAACCGTGCGTGATGTGCGCGGGGGCGATCCTGCATGCGCGGGTGGCACGGGTGGTGTACGGCGCGCGCGAATACAAGACCGGGGCGCACGGCAGCATTCTGGATGTGTTTGCCGAGCCGCGCCTCAACCATCATTGCGAGATCAGCGGCGGGGTGCTGGCGGACGAATGCGCGGCGATGATTTCGGGGTTTTTCGAGGAACGGCGACAGCAGAAAAAAGGGGCGGCGCAATGAATGAACTGATCATCGAGGTGGATTCCCGTCTGCAGCAGTTGTATCTGTGGGAGTCCTATCCGGATGGCGACATGCTGATTCGTCAATATGCCGTATCGACTGCGGCAAATGGACTGGGGGAGTCGACCGGCAGCCACTGCACGCCGCGCGGCCGTCACCGCGTTGCAGAAAAAATCGGCGAGGGCGCGCCGCTGGGCACAGCGTTCAAGTCGCGCCAGCCTACCGGTGAAATCTGGACTCCCGAACTGGATGCAGAAAATCCGGGGCGCGACTGGATCCTCACGCGGATTCTGTGGCTGCAAGGGCTGGAGCCGGGCAAGAACCAGGGCGGCAGCGTGGATTCGCACGACCGCTTCATTTACATCCACGGCACCAACGAGGAGCACAAGCTCGGCACACCGGCATCGCACGGCTGCATCCGCATGAAGAACGAGGACGTGGCGGAGTTGTTCAAGCTGGTGCCGGTGGGAACCGAGGTGCGGATTTCGTAAGCTTTGGCATGGGCGACTCTCTGCAAACCGACGTTGCCGATTTGCGCGACCTGGCCAGCCGCTTTCCCCGCAACGGGCAGATCGAGGCCATTTACCTGCGGCCACAGCGCCGTTCCGAGGTGCAGGCGGTGGATCACGCGCTGGCCCTTGCCGAATGCGGCATCGAGGGCGACCACTACGCGCGCGGCGGTAGCCGCCGGGTGGCGGGGGGCTCCCGGCAAATCACCTTGATCCAGGCAGAACATCTGCCTGTCGTGGCGGCCCTGATGGGGCGGGCGCGCATCGATGGCGCCCGTTTGCGGCGCAATCTGGTGGTGTCGGGCTTGAATCTGCTGGCGGCCAAGGCTTTGTTTCGCGACCAGTCCCTGCTGCTGCGCATCGGCCGCGACGTGGTGCTGGAGGTGACCGGCCATTGCGCACCCTGCTCGCGGATGGAAAGCGTGCTGGGGCAGGGCGGCTATAACGCCATGCGTGGCCATGGCGGGGTCAATACCCGTATTATTTCAGGGGGCATGATCCGCCTGGGCGATCCGGTCAGCTGCGAACAGAAGTCGCAACCCGTGTAATCGTCCACACGGGATCGGGCCGCGCCACCCGCACGATTTCATTCAAACGGTGCAGCACAGCCTTGCTGCAAGCGGCGTCAACCCGGCCCTGCTCAAGCTCGAACTGACCGAAAGCGTGGTTCTGAACAATGTCGAGGCGGTGGTCGGGCGGATGCGGCAGCTCAACGACATGGGGCTGAGTTTCTCGCTGGAGACTTTGGCACAGGTTATTCGTTGCTGTCCTACCTCAAGCGCCTGCCCCTGCAGCGGGTCAAAATCGATCCGTCTTTTGTGCGCGACGTGACGGAAGACACGAACGATGCCGCCATTGTGCGGGCCATCCTGGCGATGAGTCACACGCTGGGCTTGCAGGTGATTGCCAAAGGGGTCGAAACCAGGGCGCAACGCGTTTTCCTGCGCAACGGCTGCAGTGGCTATCAGGCGTTTCTGTTCGGCAAGCCGACGCCGATCGCCGATGGGGATTGCTTCCTGAAATAGGTCCGCTTGCGGCGCATGACGTTGCTTTTGCCTTGCCTGCAATGCCATCTTGAATGCGTTCGTCAAAGGCGCGGCGATTGAGGACTAAACTGGCCGATTATCGAGGAGACAATCATGCTGGTGACTTTTACGTGCAAGGCCTATGCCGATATAACGATGTTTGGCGATGTCGCGCAAAGCCTGCTCAAAATGATGGGACACAGCGACACGGTTCCCGGCGCCATTCTGGCCGCCGACGTGCCGGCGGCGCTTGAGCGTTTGAAGCGCGCGGTCGATCAGATCAAGGCGGCCCCTGCCCAGAGCGCGCCGACAGATACCCACGATGACGCGGACGAACAGCAGCCGGTCAGCCTCAACCATCGGGCGTTGCCCTTGATTGAACTGCTCACTGCGGCGGCAAGGGATCAAGTCGATGTGATGTGGAAGTGAGTCGACACCATCGAGCGGTTGCCATCCGCGCGTAGCACGCGCAAATAAGCGCTTGCTTGCGGCCGTGACCCGGGCCCCGGGTCACGGCCTTTCGGCTATCTGTTCAGGGCAATGCTTCAAAGCAGCAGGGGTCAGGGGACGATACTGATCCGGTCTGCCAGTTCGTCGGCGGCGAGCGGCTCTTCGGTTTCGAGCTGATGTTGCAGCACCGCAAGGCCAGCCTCTGACGCATCGTTGCCTTCACGCGTTCGCTGCAGGATGCGTTCGCGCAGGGTGGCGACGGCAACCGGAAAATCCAGAATGCGGAATGCCACGCCGCGGCTGCGCGCGGTTTCACGCAGCTGATCGCGCTGCCAGTGCACGGTAAACGTGGCATCGACGATCACCGGCCAGCCGGCGTCCATCAGCGTACCCGCCAGTTGGGCCAGATGGGCGTAGGTGCGGCGCGTGGCGTCGGCCGCATACAAATCCTGACCCAAGCCGGAACCGCTGCATGCCAGGGCATCGAGCCCGGCAAGGCGCTTGCGCTCGACATCGGAACGCAGGCGGATGGCGCCGGGCGCCTGCATCAGGCCGCGGGTGACGGTGGATTTGCCTGATCCTGACAGGCCGTGGGTGATGTCGAGGCGCACGGGCAGGGGCCGCGTCAGGGTCGACGCCAGGTGCAACAACGTGCGCACCCCGGCAAGCGCGGCGTCGCGTTCGGCGCCGGCCAGCTGGCCGGCGCGGATTGCCGCGACCTTGGCGCGCACCAGAGCGCGATACACCGCGTAATAGTGCAGCAGCACCAGCCCGGCGTAGTCGCCGGTCCGTTCCAGCCAGCCATTGAGAAACAGCCACGCCCAGTCTGAATGGCCGCGTTGCAGCAGGTCCATGTAGCAAAAAGCGGTTTCGGACTGAATGTCGATCCAGCGCAGTTCGGGATTGAATTCGAGGCAGTCGAACACCAGCAGCTGATCGTCCACCCAGGCCAGATTGCCGAGGTGCAGGTCGCCATGGCATTCGCGAATAAAACCGTCGCGCTTGCGTGCCGCCATCAGCGGCGCGAGGCGGGCGTGTTCGGTTGCGCACCAGCGCTGCAGGGCGTCGAGTGTCTGGCGGTCGGCTGCATCGACGAGGCGCGGCGCGATCTGCGCAAAATTTTGCGCCACTGGCTGCCAGACGGTTTCGGTGCTGCCCCAGGGGCTGTCGGCACCGGCGCGCGCGCAGGTTTCCACATGAAAGCGGCCGAGCGTGGTGGCGATGGCGTCGATCTGCCGAGTGCCCATGCTGCCTTCGGCGTCGAGCCGGTCGAGCGTGGCGTCGGGCGGAAACTGGTGCATTTTGACGGCATATTCGAACGTCTCGCCGGTGCCGTTGATGCGCGGGGCGGCGGGCGTGCCAGTGATGGGCACGACATCGAGATAGAGCGCGGGCGCGAGCCGCCGGTTGAGTTGCACCTCGTCGCAGCAGGCATGCAGCCGCTGGCTCAGGCTGCTGAAGTCGAGAAAGCCGAGATTGAGCGGCTTCTTGATCTTGTAGGCGAACTCGCCGGTGAGCAGCACCCAGGAGATGTGGGTTTCGATCAGGCTGACTGGCCCCGCCGCGTGGTCATAGCAGGCCGGGTCGTGCAGGCTGCGGATCAGGTCGGTCGTGTCGTCCATCGCTGAGCGCTCGTGCCGCACGACCGCCAGCCGCAGCCAGGCCGTTTGCAGCACGGGCAAGAATCCTCCGGTTTGCGCCTGCGGGCGTGGAGTTGGGTGGTGCCGACGTCGATGCGGATCAGCGCATCTCGGGCAGCACGATGTTGACTTCGATCACCTCGAAATTGCCTTGTTTTTCCAGCCCGACCTTGATGTCTTCCGGGTTGATCTTGACGTATTTCGAGATCACCGCGACCAGGTCTTTCTGCAGGTCGGGCAGGAAGTCCGGGCCGGACAGGCCCACGCGCTCGCGCGCGATGATGAGTTGCAGACGCTCTTTGGCGACCGAGGCGGTGGCTTTCTTTTCGCCGAAAATGTGGGAGAGCCAGGACATATTACTTGCCTCCGAA
>NCHD01000084.1 GCA_002257045.1 Hydrogenophilales bacterium 16-61-112
CGGAATTGGTAGACGCACTGGATTTAGGTTCCAGCGCCGCAAGGCGTGGGGGTTCGAGTCCCCCCTTTCGCACCACCGGGTTTTTCTTACTACCCTTCTAAATTAATTCAGCCAGGAAGTATTGTGATGCAAGCAAATCTTGAAGTTCTCGAAGGTCTGGTTCGGCGCCTGGACATTAACGTGCCCATGGATCAGCTGGAAGCCGAAGTGCAAAACCGCCTCAAGCGTCTGGCACGCAACGTCAAGATGGATGGGTTCCGTCCGGGCAAGGCGCCGTTGGCAGCCGTTGCACGTCAACATGGTCCGGGTGTGCGTCAGGAAATTTTGGGCGAAACACTGCAGAGCCGGTTTGGTGAGGCGGTACAGGCGCATCGACTTAAAATTGCGGGCTATCCACGCTTTGAACCCAAGGCTGGTCAGGCTGCTGCTGCAGAAATGACTTTCAGTGCCAGCTTCGAGGTCTATCCTGAAGTCAAGATTGATGCGTTGGACGCAGGCAAAATTAAACGCCCTATTGTCGAATTGAGCGATGCGGACGTGGCCAAAACCTTGGAGGTGCTCCAGAAACAGCGCCGCACTTTTGAAGTCGCGCAGCGTGCAGCAGCAGAAGGTGATCTGGTTAAATTTGATTATCAGGGAACCGTTGAAGGCATGGAGTTTGAAGGTGGGAAGGGCGAGGATTTCTCCGCGGTGATTGGCGAAGGCCGTTTGCTCAAGGACTTCGAGCTAAGTCTGATTGGACTTGAGGCTGGTGCCAGCAAGGGATTCGATGTGACTTTCCCCGTCGAATATGCGGCAAAGGAACTTGCAGGCAAGTCTGCGCACTTCGAAGTGCAAGTCAAGGAAGTGCAAGCACCGGTATTGCCAGCGGTCGATGCGGAGTTCGCCAAAGCTTTGGGGGTTGAAGATGGCGATGTGGATAAACTCAAGGCTGAAGTGAAGGCAAATCTTGAGCGTGAAGTGAAGCGCCGCATTCAGACCAAACTGAAGGAGCAAACCATGGAGTTGCTGTTGCAGAAAAGTACGCTGGTTCTGCCGCAAAGTCTGGTTGCAATGGAAACGGATCGGCTTTTGAAGATGACTGAAGCCGACATGCAGTCGCGCGGGGTTCAGACCATGAAGTTAGTTGCCGATATGTTCACTGGACAGGCTGAGCGCCGCGTGCGATTGGGGTTGATTCTCGCCGAAATCGTACAGACAAATAAACTGGTTGCGCAGCCCGAACAAATTCGGGAGTTGATTCAGGAGCAGGCGCAAAGTTATGAAGAACCCGATCAGGTTGCGCAGTGGTTCTATCAAAACCCTGAACGGATGCAGGAAATCGAGTCTCTTGCGCTTGAAGAAAACGTTGTAGCATGGGTTGCTGGACAAGCTACTGTAGAAGATGTGACAACCACTTTTGAAGAATTGATGGGGCGTGCCTGATGCATATTAATTTCAATAGTGACATTTCCGACTCACAACGGCACGAGCCACAGGGCCTTGGGTTGGTTCCAATGGTCGTTGAGCAAAGTGGCCGTGGAGAGCGCGCCTACGACATCTATTCGCGTCTGCTGAAGGAGCGTGTCATTTTTCTGGTGGGCCCTGTGAATGATTCGACAGCCAATCTGGTGGTCGCGCAAATGCTATTCCTTGAGTCGGAAAACCCCGACAAAGACATTTATTTTTATATCAATTCACCCGGTGGCTCGGTTTCAGCTGGCATGGCGATTTACGACACCATGCAGTTCATCAAACCCGATGTGTCCACCTTGTGCATTGGTCAGGCCGCCAGCATGGGGGCTTTCCTGTTGACTGCAGGAACTAAGGGGAAACGTTATTGCCTCCCTAACTCGCGTGTCATGATTCATCAGCCGTTGGGTGGGTTTCAGGGGCAAGCTTCGGACATCGCGATTCATGCCAAGGAAATTCTTTACCTGAAAGCCCGTCTCAACGACATGCTGGCAAAGCATTCCGGGCAAAGCCTGGAAGCGATTGAGCGGGATACCGATCGCGACAACTTCATGAGTGCGGATGATGCCGTGAGTTATGGCTTGGTCGACAAAGTGTTAACGACTCGTGTCGAAGCAAGTGCTAAATAAAGGAAAAGGCATGGAAGAAAAAGGCTCGAGCGACAAACTTCTTTATTGCTCCTTTTGCGGAAAAAGTCAGCATGAAGTGCGCAAGCTGATAGCCGGGCCGTCGGTATTCATTTGCGACGAATGCGTTGAACTATGCAACGACATAATCCGTGAGGAAATACAGCAGGCTGATAATCAGAAGGGCGCGAGTTCGGATTTGCCGACCCCGCATGAAATCAGCAGCATTCTTGATCAATATGTAATTGGTCAAAGTCAGGCTAAAAAGGCTTTGGCCGTTGCTGTTTATAACCACTACAAGCGTTTACGGAGCAATTCTGGTAGTGGCGATGTCGAGCTGGCCAAAAGCAATATTTTGCTGATTGGCCCGACGGGGTCAGGCAAGACATTGCTCGCGCAAACCTTGGCACGTCTGCTGAATGTCCCATTTGTTATTGCCGATGCCACAACCCTGACCGAAGCAGGTTATGTCGGAGAGGATGTCGAAAACATCATCCAGAAACTGCTCCAGAAATGTGATTACGATGTGGACAAGGCGAAGCAGGGAATTGTTTATATTGATGAAATAGACAAGATTTCGCGCAAATCCGACAACCCGTCAATTACCCGGGATGTGTCGGGCGAGGGGGTTCAGCAGGCGCTTCTCAAGCTGATAGAAGGCACGACTGCTTCTGTTCCCCCACAGGGGGGGCGCAAGCATCCGAATCAGGAGTTTGTTCAGGTCGACACCAGCAATATTCTATTCATCTGTGGCGGCGCCTTCAGCGGTTTAGAAAAGGTTATTCGTGGTCGCACCGAGAAGGGTGGCATTGGATTTGGAGCGCAGGTCAAAAACGTAGACGATACTAAGCGCGATGTCGAATTGTTGCATCAAGTCGAGCCTGAAGACCTTATCAAATACGGTCTGATTCCCGAGTTTGTTGGCCGTCTGCCAGTCGTTACAACGCTTGATGAGCTCGATGAAACCGCCCTTGTGCAAATTTTGACTGAACCCAAAAATGCGCTGACCAAGCAGTTTGCCAAGTTGTTCAAAATGGAAGGGGTGGAGCTCGAATTTCGTGAGGAAGCGCTAAATGCTATTGCCAAGCGTGCTCTGGCCCGTCGTACGGGTGCGCGAGGTTTACGTTCCATCATTGAACACGCGTTGCTCGATACCATGTATGACTTGCCATCTCTTAAGGGTGTCAGCAAAGTGGTGGTTGATCAAGGTTTGGTTAATGGCGAGGGCAAGCCCTTGCTAATCTATTCCGAACAGGGTGAGCAGCCTTTAGCTGCTGGTGCCTGAATCAAATGTGAGCCGACTTCGTAAGCCGGCTCACTTGAAATGTGAACTATGCCCCCCAGCTAGGGATGAGCGTGGTTTATCGCCACGCATCCTTTCCTTAACCCTGCCCAGGAAAAAATGATGAGCGACAACGAATCCAAGGAACAGATTGACCTGCCGCTGTTGCCATTGCGTGATGTGGTGGTGTTTCCTCACATGGTCATACCGCTGTTTGTCGGTCGCCCAAAATCGATCAAGGCGCTGGAAACCTCAATGGAATCCGGTAAAAGCATCCTCCTGGTTGCGCAAAAAACTGCTGCACAGGACGACCCCACACCTGAAGATCTGTACGACACAGGTAGCGTTGCGACTGTGTTGCAAATGCTTAAACTGCCCGATGGTACGGTCAAGGTACTGGTAGAAGGCAATCATCGTGCCCGCGTTCTGGATGTAACCGACGTTGGAACACACCTTGCCGCACGTGCCGAGGTGTTACCAGCTGAGGGCGAAGAGCTGGTTGAGGTGGAGGCCATGAGACGTGCTCTTCTGACCCAGTTTGACCAGTACGTCAAACTTAATAAAAAAATTCCGCCCGAAATCCTGACTTCTTTATCTGGCATTGACGAGGGCGGTCGCCTGGCTGACACCATCGTTGCTCATTTGCCCCTCAAGCTTGAGCAGAAGCAGGAAGTCCTGGAAATGATTGGTGTCAACAAGCGCCTTGAGCATTTGCTCGGCTTGCTTGAAGGTGAGCTTGATATTCTGCAGGTTGAAAAACGAATCCGTGGCCGTGTCAAGCGGCAGATGGAAAAAAGCCAGCGTGAGTACTACCTGAATGAGCAGGTTAAGGCAATCCAGAAAGAGTTGGGCGATATTGAAGAGGGTGCTGAACTAGAGGATCTGGAAAAACGCGTTAAGGAAGCCAGTATGTCCAAGGAGGCCGAGGCCAAGGCCATGGGCGAATTGAAGAAGCTGCGCATGATGTCTCCAATGTCAGCTGAAGCTACAGTAATCCGCAGCTATATCGAAGCGATAGTTGGTTTGCCCTGGAAAAAGAAAACCAAGATTAGTAAGGACTTGGCCAAGGCTGAACAAGTATTGGATCAGGATCATTATGGGCTCGACAAAGTGAAGGAGCGCATCCTTGAGTATCTCGCTGTGCAACAGCGCGTTGACAAGGTTAAGGCGCCGATTCTGTGTCTGGTCGGCCCGCCGGGTGTAGGCAAGACTTCGCTTGGTCAATCTATTGCGCGTGCAACGAATCGCAAGTTTGTACGAATGGCTCTGGGCGGTGTACGGGATGAATCCGAAATCCGTGGCCATCGCCGCACCTATATCGGTTCGATGCCGGGCAAGATTTTACAAAGTCTGACCAAGGTCGGGGTAAAGAATCCGCTGTTCCTGCTTGATGAAGTCGACAAGATGGGTCAGGATTTCCGTGGTGATCCTTCCTCTGCTTTGCTGGAGGTGCTGGATCCTGAACAAAACCATACGTTTCAGGACCATTACATCGAAGTCGAGTACGACCTGTCAGATGTAATGTTTGTTGCAACGGCTAATTCCCTGAACCTCCCTGCGCCTTTGCTGGACCGTATGGAAGTGATTCGTCTGTCAGGGTATACCGAGGACGAGAAAGTTAATATTGCTGTGCGTTATCTCGCGCCCAAGCAACTCAAGGTTAATGGTGTCAAGGAGAGTGAATTGGCTATTGCCGAATCAGCCATCCGAGACATCGTGCGTTATTACACGCGTGAGGCGGGTGTGCGGAGCCTTGAGAGGGAGTTGTCCAAAATCTGCCGCAAGGCGGTGAAGGCTCTGTTATTGAAGAAGCAGGCCAGCAAGATATCGGTTACCTCACGCAATCTCGAAAAATATCTGGGTGTGCGTCGCTTCAGTTTCGGTATCGCCGAGATGAACAATCAAGTCGGTCAAGTCACCGGCCTAGCCTGGACCGAAGTGGGTGGGGAGTTGCTCACAATTGAAGCAGTGGCTTTACCCGGCCGTGGCAAGATGACTACTACAGGTAAGTTGGGTGAGGTGATGCAAGAGTCCATTCAGGCGGCTTTGTCTGTAGTGCGTTCGCGCGCGCGCAAGCTAGGTATTCAGGATGACTTTTACCAGAAGCGTGATATTCACATTCACTTGCCTGAAGGCGCGACACCCAAAGATGGCCCTTCTGCAGGCATCGCAATCTGTACGTCGATGGTGTCCATTTTGACGGGTATTCCTGTTCGGGCTGATGTTGCGATGACGGGCGAAATAACGCTACGGGGCGAGGTTTTACCAATCGGCGGTTTAAAGGAAAAATTGCTGGCAGCGCATCGAGGAGGGATAAAGACTGTTTTGATTCCTCAAGAGAACGTTAAAGATCTGACGGAAATCCCGGATAACATTAAAAACAAACTCGATATACATCCTGTTAAATGGATTGATCAAGTTTTAGAACTGGCACTTGAGCGTTTACCCGAACCATTAAGCGAAGAACAGGAAGCGGAAGCCGCTGCTTTACCTGTTAAAGAAGAGGAATCGGTAAATGGGGTCAGCTTGAAGCACTGATTTTTTGGGTATCAAACATGATATTCCCGCGCAAGTCGCGGGAATTTTTACAACTCGACTAGTTCTTTAACAGGGCGGTTTCAAGCCCCAAGTGCAAAAAGCGCAGCGTGATGCTGCTTGAAATCGAAAGCATCCGGCGTAAACAACTCTGCGGGGCACTTGAAGCCTAGCGACTTGCGCGGTCGGGTGTTTAATTCCCAAGCGATTTCGTCCAGTTCGTCCTGAGCGAAGCCACTCAAGTCACTGCCCTTGGGCAGGTACTGCCGCAGCAAGCCGTTGGTGTTCTCGTTGATGCCGCGTTGCCAGGGACTATGCGGGTCAGCAGAGGGTGTCCCGAATTTTGTGTAAACGGGGACTCATTTAATGCTGAGGTGTAGAAACTTCCGCACCGTACATTTCTCCAGATGCGCCTTGATTTCCCGCACCGACATCCCGCGTGCGTACAGCGACAGTATCTTGTCGTCAAAGCCCGCCC
>NCHD01000085.1 GCA_002257045.1 Hydrogenophilales bacterium 16-61-112
CGCCAACGGCCAGCCGGTGCTGGTCGGCACCACCTCGATCGAGGCCAACGAGCATCTGGCCGCCGAACTGCAAAAAGCCGGACTGCCGCACAACGTGCTGAACGCCAAGCAGCACGCGCGCGAAGCCGAGGTGATTGCGCAGGCGGGCATGCCGGGCGGCATCACCATCGCCACCAACATGGCGGGGCGCGGCACCGACATCGTGCTCGGCGGCAGCATCCAGAAGGAAATCGACGCCATCCAGCATGACGAAGCCCTGTCCGACAGCGACAAGGCCAGCCGTATGTCTGCGCTCAAGGCCGACTGGCAGGTAAGGCACGACGCCGTGCTGGCCTCGGGCGGCTTGCACATCATCGGCACCGAGCGTCACGAATCGCGCCGCGTCGACAACCAGTTGCGCGGCCGCTCCGGCCGTCAGGGCGACCCCGGCTCCAGCCGCTTCTTCCTGTCGCTGGAAGATCCGCTGCTGCGCATTTTTGCCTCCGACCGCGTTGCCGCCATCATGGATCGCCTCAAAATGCCCGAGGGTGAAGCGATTGAGCACCCGTGGGTGACGCGCGCGATCGAGAACGCGCAGCGCAAGGTGGAGCAGCGCAACTTCGACATCCGCAAGCAGTTGCTCGAGTACGACGACGTGTCGAACGACCAGCGCAAGGTGATCTACGAACAGCGTAACGAAGTGCTGGCAAGCGACGACATCGCCGACACCATTCGCGCCATGCGCGACGACGTGCTGCTCGAAACCGTCAGCCTGCATATCGCACCTGGCAGCATGGACGAGCAATGGGACGTGCCGGGGCTGGAGAAGGCCCTCGCTGCGCAGTTCAATCTCGACCTGCCGCTCACGCAATGGCTGGCTGACGACAAGACCCTGAACGAAGAGGCCCTGCGCAGCAAAATTTGCGATGCGGCCGATGCGCTGTACAAGGAAAAGGAAGCCATCGTCGGCACGCAAGGCCTGCGCCAGTTCGAACGCGCCGTCATGCTGCAAAGCATCGACAGCCACTGGCGCGAGCACCTGTCCGCACTGGACCACTTGCGCCAGGGCATCCACCTGCGCAGCTATGCGCAAAAACAGCCCAAGCAGGAATACAAGCGCGAGGCCTTTGAACTCTTCTCGGCCATGCTGGCCGGCATCAAGGCCGAAGTCACGCAAACCACCACCACCGTCCAGGTGCGCGCGCCGGAGGATGTGCAAGCTGTCGATCTGCATGACGCCCTGTCCAATGTGCAATTCCAGCACGCCGGATTTGACGAGGCGCAGGACTTTGCCGCCGCGGAAGCCGAGGCGGGCGGGTTGGACTTTTCCAGCGTCGGGCGCAACGACCCCTGCCCCTGTGGCTCGGGCAAGAAGTTCAAGCAGTGCCACGGCAAGCTGAACTGACCTGAACCCAATAAGGAGCCACCATGCCTTACTACGTTTTCCGGATGGGAATGTTCAAAGTGCTCGAGAAAAAGGGCGAGTGGGCAAGCTTCAAGGAAGCCCGCGCGCAGACCAACGAACTGCGCAAAACGCTCGACCCCAAATCCGGCGACAAATACAAGATGATGTTTGCAGAAAACGAAATAGCCGCGCAGGAGACCCTGACAGCGGAGCGCGAACTGGAAAAAACCCTGTCGGGAGACCGCGCCCTGCTGTCGCGCTGCGTGGCATGCGGCCGCTCGCGCAAGCTCAATCTGGCCGAACGCGAAGCAATCGCCTGTGGCGACGCGGCGGTACGCGAGCACTGCCTGACGTTTTATCGCGCGCTGCACGACAACGCGCAGTTCGCCCTCAAGATCAATCCCGATGCGCCCTGGCCGTTCGGCAAGGAGATCCGCGCCCAGTGTGGCGGCGTGCGCGGCCTGGCAGACGCCCTTGGCAGCGTCAGCGATGAAACCACCGACATCGCCACGCTGGTGCTGCAAGCCCAGGCGCAGTTCGGCGCCAGCAGCGCGTTTCCCTATTCCGAAATCATGCGCGCGGTGGTGCACTACGAGCCCCGCAAGCGGCGCTGAACGTTGCGCGGGGAACCCCGGCGCGTTGCCGCAGTCTCTTTGGTTGACGCTTATTTCTGACTACACTGCACACGTGCGCACCCCTTTCCATCGACTCCTGCTGATTGTGCTGATGCTGCTCCTGCCGTTGCAGACTTTTGCAGCGTCATCCATACTGGGCTGCATGCGGGACCCTGCCGCCGCACAGCTTGATCCCGTGCCGATGTCGATGGCCGCTTGCCATGAGCCGGACCCCGCCGAAAGCGCGCCCACACCGCATGACTGCGCGCACTGTGCTGCCTGCGTCCTGGCATCGGCGCTGCCGATTTCGCTCGCCAGCCCGCTCAAATTGATGTCGACCCGGCAGCATTACACGGCGCAGCCAATTGCCGCCTTCAACGGCTTCATTCCCGCCAGCCTCGAACGGCCCCCTCGACTCTCGCTCGCCTGAATCCGGCGCCGATTAGCGGTGCTATCGATTTGATTGTTGCGCGGCAGCCATGCCGCGCCCTTTGCGAGGTCCATCATGCTGTATTCTTTTTTTCGTCCGGCTCTGACTGGCCGGGCACGACTTGCGCCGCCAAGCCTGGGCGCACCACCGATGCGGGGGCTCACGCTGGCCCTTATATGCACCGCTCTCCTGGGCGGGTGCGCGAGCCTGTCGCCCGACGGCGGGTTTGATCCGGTCCAGTCCGCGACCCGCTCGCACCTGCAGCAAGACGTGGTCTGGACGCGTGACGACGCCAGCCGCAATCAGGCGCGATCGCGCGTTGACGCCTTGCTTGCGCAGCCCCTGAGCGCGGAACAGGCTGTGCAAGTCGCGCTGTTGAACAACCCCGCATTGCAGGCCACGTTCTACAAACTGGGTATCGCCGAGGCCGACTGGGTGCAGGCGCGGTCGCTGCCCAATCCCGGTGTCTCGATCGGCCGCCTCACCCGCGGCAGCGAGGTGGAATGGGACGCTTCGCTTCACCTTGTTTTGCTGCGCATGCTGACCCTGCCGATGCGCGCGGATATCGAACAGCGGCTGTTCGAGAAAACCCGTACCGAAGTCATTCTCGATGTCCTCCGGCTGGCCGCCGAAACCCGAAAGGCCTACTTCACAGCCGTCGCAGCGGAGCAAACCGTACGCTATATGCAACAGGCGATGGATGCGGCCGGGGCAAGTGCCGAGTTGGGGCAACGCATGGCTGAGGCGGGCAACTGGAGCAAACTGAAGCAGTCGCGTGAACAGGCTTTTTTCGCCAGAACCAGCGTGACGCTTTCGCGCGCTGAAATGGCGCGCATGCAAACGCGAGAACGTTTGATCCGGCTGCTCGGCCTGAAGGATGGCGCCAGCCTCGCGTTGCCTGAGCGTCTGCCCGACTTGCCGGCCGACCTGCCGGAGTTGCCCGATATCGAGCAGCAAGCGCTGGATCAGCGACTGGATTTGCAGATGCAGCGTCAGGCCGCCGATGCCCTGGCCGCCAACCTGGGGCTGACCCGTCGCACGCGCCTGGTCAACGTGCTGGAACTCGGCCTGATTTACTCGGACTCCAACGAGCAACCCACGCAACGCGGATACGAGTTGAGTTTCGAACTGCCGCTGTTCGACTGGGGCCAGGCACGGGTGGCACGAGCCGAGGCCCTCTATATGCAAACACTGCAACGCACTGCCGCGCTGGCGATCGAGGCGCGATCGGACGTGCGCGAATCGTATGCCGCCTATCGCAGCCAGTACGCCATCGCGAAGCATTACCGCGACGAGGTCGTGCCCCTGCAGAAACAGATCTCGGAAGAAAACCTGCTGCGCTACAACGGTATGCTGATCGGAGTATTCGAACTGCTGGCCGATGCACAAACCCAGGTCGCCAGCGTAAACGAGGCCATCGTCGCGCAACGCGATTTCTGGCTGGCGCAAAGCGACATGCAGATGTCGCTGCTGGGCGCACCGATCAAGACTCCGGCAACCGCCATCTCTGCCAGCCCCGATCCGGCGGGCGGCCATTGAAAGGATCCGCATGACTTCCAGACGTGAGTTTTTCAAATTGAGCGGCGCCATTGCGGCCGCGACAGTCAGTCCCGCCACCCTGGCTGCATTGCCCGAAATAGTCAGCGCCACGACGGCGGACACCCAGCCTCCGCTGATCCCGCCGAACGGCCGTCCCTACAACCCGGTGGTCACGCTGAACGGCTGGACCCTGCCCTGGCGCATGAAAGAAGGGGTAAAGGAATTTCATCTGGTGGCCGAACCCGTGGTGCGCGAAATCGCGCCCGGCATGAAGGCCCACTTGTGGGGCTACAACGGTCAAAGCCCGGGCCCGACGATCGAAGTGGTTGAGGGCGACCGCGTCCGCATCTACGTCACCAACCGGCTGCCCGAGCACACCACCATCCACTGGCATGGCCAGCGCCTGCCCAATGGCATGGATGGCATCGGCGGGTTGACCCAGCCGGCCATCCAGCCCGGCAAGACCTTCGTCTACGAGTTTGTCGCGCGTCGCCCGGGTACCTTCATGTATCACCCCCACGCCGATGAAATGACCCAGATGGCCATGGGCATGATGGGCTTCTGGGTCACCCACCCCAAAGGCAAGCACCCGCTCATCGATCCGGTCGACCGCGATTTCTGCTTTCTGCTCAACGCATACGACATCGAGCCCGGCAGCGCCAAGCCGCAAGTCAACACCATGCTCGATTTCAATTTGTGGACCTGGAACAGCCGGGCCTTTCCAGGTATCGACTCACTCAACGTCCGCTTGAACGACCGCGTGCGTATCCGCATCGGCAATCTGACGATGACCAATCACCCGATCCATTTGCACGGCGTCGAGTTCCAGGTCACCGGGACTGATGGCGGTCCGATCCCGAAATCCGGCCGCTGGCCGGAAGTCACTACCGACATCGCGGTTGGCCAGATGCGGCAAGTCGATTTTGTCGCCAACGAAGAGGGAGACTGGGCGTTCCACTGCCACAAGAGCCATCACACCATGAATGCGATGGGACATGGCGTACCGTCCATGATCGGCGTTGATCACAACGGTCTGGCGGACAAGATCAACAAGCTGATTCCCGACTACATGGTCATGGGCGATCGCGGCATGGCCGACATGGCGCAAATGGAGATGCCCTTGCCGGACAACACCCTGCCGATGATGACGGGACAGGGACCGTTCGGCTCGATCGAAATGGGCGGCATGTTCAGCACCCTGAAAGTACGGCGCCACCAGAAACCCGGGGATTACTCCGATCCCGGCTGGTTTGCACACCCGGCCGGATCACAGGCGCATGAAGTGGTGGGCGCTGTCAGCGCTCCGCTGCGGGCACCCAAATCGGCCTCTCCCTTGGGCGAACCCGGGGATGTCGAAGTCAAGGTTCGTAAACCCGTCGACCATTCTGGTCACTAACCGAAAGGCACACCATGAAAACCCTCCTCTTGATGACCGCTCTTGTAATTGCGCATCCCGCGCTCCACGCCGAACCGCTCAGGGCTGCAAGCGAAGAAGCGGCTCCAGACCAAGCGATGACCGAGGCCGTGATACGTAAAATTGACAAGGACGCCGGCAAGATCACGCTCAGGCACGGCGCCATCTCCAATCTCGACATGCCTCCCATGACGATGGTGTTCCGGGTTCAGCAAGCGGCGATGCTCGAAACCGCCGAAGTGGGCGATGCTGTTCTTTTCCACGCCGAACGTATCAACGGTTTACTGACCATCACCACATTAAAGAAAACCCCCTGAGCACAATCGGACAGGCTTCGTCCTGCGCAATCACGGTTATTTCTGTCCAGCGGGACTCGATCCTGGTGCTGGCACCCATGAAAAAAGGCAACCTGAGTTGCCTTTTTTCTGATTGCCTACCCTATGTGATCAAGACAGCTTGCGCAATTTCTTGATGGCAGCCAGTTGCGCGACGGCCTGCGCCAATTCGATTTGCGCCTGCGCGTAATCGATCGTAGCCGCCTTGTCCTTCATGGCTTCCTCGGCGGCACGCATGGCCTCGATCGCCTTGGCTTCATCGAGGTCAGCGCCGCGAATGGCCGAGTCAGACAAAATCGTCACCACGTTGGGCTGCACTTCGAGAATGCCGCCCGACACATAGATCAGCTCTTCTTCGACCTGATTCGGCAGCTTGAGGCGAACCGAACCCGGCTTGAGCGTGGTCAGAAGCGGCGTGTGACGCGGATAGATGCCGAGTTCACCGCGCTGGCCGGGAGCGATCACTACTTCGGCGCTGCCGGAATAGAGCGTCTTCTCAGCGCTAACGATGTCGACGTGAATAGTCATGGCCATGTTGTAACCTCGTGAACGGTGAGCGGTGAGCGGTGAGCGGCAGGCCACCCGGCTCACCGCTTACCGCTTACCGCTTACCCATTACTGAATCGTCTTCGCTTTTTCGACAGCTTCTTCGATGCCGCCGACCATGTAGAACGCCTGTTCGGGCAGGTGATCGTATTCGCCTTCGACAATCGCCTTGAAGCCGGCAATGGTTTCTTTCAGCGTGACGTACTTGCCCGGCGCGCCGGTAAACACCTCAGCAACGAAGAAGGGCTGCGACAGGAAGCGCTGGATCTTACGCGCGCGGGACACGGCCAGTTTATCTTCCGGCGACAACTCGTCCATACCCAGAATCGCGATGATGTCGCGCAGTTCCTTGTACTTCTGCAGCGTACCCTGAACAGCACGGGCCACGTTGTAGTGCTCGTCGCCGACAACCTGCGGATCCAGAATTCGTGAGGTCGAATCGAGCGGGTCGACTGCCGGGTAAATACCCAGTTCGGCAACCTGACGTGAAAGCACCAGGGTTGCATCGAGGTGAGCAAAGGTGGTGGCAGGTGACGGGTCGGTCAAGTCGTCCGCTGGGACGTAAACGGCCTGGAACGAGGTGATCGAGCCGGTACGGGTCGAGGTGATGCGCTCTTGCAAGCGGCCCATCTCGTCGGCCAGCGTGGGCTGGTAGCCCACCGCGGACGGCATCCGGCCTAGCAGTGCCGAGACTTCGGTACCGGCCAGCGTGTAGCGGTAGATGTTGTCAACGAACATCAGCACGTCACGGCCTTCGTCACGGAAGTACTCAGCCATGGTCAAGCCGGTCAGCGCAACGCGCAGACGGTTGCCGGGCGGCTCGTTCATCTGGCCGTACACCAGCGCGACCTTGTCCAGCACGCCGCCGTCCTTCATCTCGTGATAGAAGTCGTTACCTTCACGGGTACGCTCACCCACGCCTGCGAACACCGAGAAGCCGGAGTGCGCCACCGCGATGTTGCGGATCAGCTCCATCAGCGTCACGGTCTTGCCCACGCCAGCGCCGCCGAACAGGCCGACTTTACCGCCCTTGGCGATCGGCATGATCAGGTCGATGACCTTGATGCCAGTTTCCAGGATTTCAACCGCTGTCGCCTGATCGGCATACGCCGGCGGCTTGCGGTGGATCGGCATGAGCTTGTCGGCGTTAACCGGACCAGCTTCATCAATCGGCGTGCCCAGCACGTTCATGATGCGACCGAGCGTAGCCTGACCCACCGGCACCATGATCGGGTTGCCTGTAGCCATGACTTCCATGCCACGGCGCAGACCATCGGTGGATCCCATCGCAATCGCGCGGACCACGCCATCACCCAACTGCTGCTGGACTTCCAGCGTCAGTTCGGGGGTTTGCATTTTCAGCGCTTCGAAGACCCCGGGCATGGACTCACGTGAAAATTCCACGTCAACCACTGCGCCGATGATCTGAACAATTTTTCCGTTGCTCATGCTTGTTTCCTAAAAAATTAAATTCTGTATGCGGTCATCAAACCGCGGC
>NCHD01000086.1 GCA_002257045.1 Hydrogenophilales bacterium 16-61-112
AGAGGCGTTCGACACGTCGAGCCCGGTCAGCCGGGTCATCATGGTCTGGTATTCGTAGATCAGCTGCAGCGTGCCCTGGCTGGCTTCGGCCTGATACGGTGTGTAGGCGGAATAGAACTCGCCGCGCGTCGTAATCTGCCAGATCGCCGCCGGAATGTGGTGCTCGTACACCCCCGCGCCGATGAAGTTCGACCAGAAACCGTCAGCCAATGCGCGCTCCTGCATCAAGCGCGTCACTGCCATTTCGGGCAGACCGTCAGGGACGTCTTTCAGCTTGCCAGTTTTGAGCGCAGGCGGAATTTCGTCGAACAGGTCTTCGATGCTGGCCGCGCCAATGGCGCCGAGCATGCTGGAAACGTCTTCAGGGGTATGGGGAATGAAGGGCATTTATTGGGTGAGGCGTGAGGGGTTAGGGGTGAGGATTCGCGCTGGCGCAAGAGGGGGATCCTGTCACCTGACCCCTCGCGCCTTACCAAAACTAATGCGCTTCTGACTCGACCAGCTTCTGGTAAGCCGCCGCATCCATCAGGCTGGCCACATCGGCCGCATCGGCAGGTTTCAGCTTGAACATCCAGGCGCTGTAGGCATCCTTGTTGATCGCTTCCGGGCTGGATTCGACCTCGGCATTGGCGGCGATGACTTCGCCCGCAACCGGCGCGTAGACGTCGGATGCGGCCTTGACCGACTCAACCACGGCGCATTCTTCGCCTTTGTTGAGACTGCGACCTGCGGCGGGGTTTTCAATGAACACCATGTCGCCCAGCAGGTCCTGTGCATGGTGGGTAATGCCGACCGTCAGCGTGCCGTCGGCTTCGACGCGCACCCATTCATGGCTGGGGGTGTATTTGAGGTCTGCGGGGATGGACATGTGGGTGTGCTCCTTGCTGTTAAATTTGTAGGGGAAGGGGTCAGGATTCAGGGGCAGGCGTGGAGCGGGCAAATCCCGCACTTTCAAAAAACTGCGGCGAAGCCGCTCGTTCCCTGCCGCCTGAATCCCGATCCCTGACCTCTCAAATCATTACTTTGCCATTACGCACAAACGGATATTTGACCACTTTGACCTTAAGTAGCTTGTCGCGGATTTCAACTTCGACTTCTTCGCCCGGCGCGATGCCGAGCGGGATGCGGGCCAGCGCGATCGACTTTTCCATCGTCGGCGAAAAAGAACCGGAAGTGATTTCGCCGACGCCGTTTTTCGTCAGGACGTTCTGATGACTACGCAGCACGCCCTTGTCGAGCAGCACCAGGCCCACCAGCTGTTGGGTGATTTCGCTTTTTTCCAGCGCGGCACGGCCGACAAAGTCACGCGCGGTCTTCATGTCCACCGTCCACGCCAGGCCGGATTCCAGCGGCGAGGTGGTTTCGTCCATGTCCTGGCCGTAAAGGTTCATGCCAGCTTCGAGCCGCAGGGTATCGCGTGCGCCGAGGCCGATGGGCTTGCCGCCGGCTTCCATCAGTGCTTTCCAGAAGAAGGGGGCAGATTTCGCCAGCACCATCACTTCAAAGCCGTCCTCACCGGTGTAGCCGGTGCGCGCGATGAACATCTCGCCCATCGCGGCAGCGTTGAATGGTTTGAGATGGGCGGTAATGGAATCGACGCCAGGCAGCGCCTGGTTCAGCGCCTGCGTCGCATGTGGCCCCTGAATCGCGATCATCGCAAGGTCGCGGCGCGGTGTCAGGGTGAGTCCCATGTCCCAGTCGGCGTTCATTTTCTCCATCCACGCCAAATCCTTTTCCGCGGTGCCAGCGTTGACCACCAGACGGAACCAGGATTCGTCCATGAAATAAATGATGAGATCGTCGATCACGCCCCCGGCTTCGTTCAGCATGCACGAATACAGCGCCTTGCCCGAAACCTGCAGTTTGTCGACGTTGTTGGCGACCAGCCGGCGCAGGAACGCGCGGACGTTGGCGCCCCTGATGTCGAGCGGCAGCATGTGCGAGACGTCGAACAGGCCGCAACCGCTGCGCACCGCATGATGCTCTTCGATTTGCGAACCGTAATTGACCGGCATGTCCCATCCGCCGAAATCGACCATTTTTGCGGACAGGCCGCGATGGGTGGCGTTGAGCGGGGTCTGCTTGAGCGCTGCTGGAGTGGACGCGGCTTGATCTGACATGAAGGTAACCAAAAATAAAAGGGATGCGCGGATGCGCTCCACCCCTCTGTCCTTGGTACCTGAGAGATTACGGTTGCGTCGTCCAGCCTGACGAAACCGCTGCCCCTTCGGTGGCGACCCGGCCGGCTTTCAAGTGAAAGCAGCGGTCACGCTCTCCAGAGTGCTCCTGTGTTGCGGTCCATTTGCCTGAGCGATTCCGGGTGGGTTACGCCTTCGGCGGCATGCTGCGCATGCGCTCTCCCGCAACGGGATGGCGAACTATACCGAAGAAGCATCACGCCGGCTAGCATCGCTTGTTTGATACGACGAATCAATAAATCAACTTCAAATCAAAGCCCATCGGCGATACATCGCGGATCGTCAGCGGCAAGTTCAGGGCCTGCTCGCTGCGGGGCGGAATCCCTGCGGCTATGCGCTGGCTATCTTCAAGATATTCGCTGGGGGCAAAGCTGCGGCGTGCCAGCGGCCGCTCGCGCTGATCGGTGAGCGTCAACACCAGCATCGGCCAGGCCTGCGGCTGGTCGGCACGATTACCCAAAGTGAGCACGAGTTTCAGCCGGCTGCGCGTCTCGGTCTGCAGGTCGGAGCCGATGATCTGGAGTTGCTCCAGATTGCGCGGCAGGGACACGGTGCAGCCCAATACCGAACAGGCCTGCTCGAACGCAGGGCGGGCCTGCGGCCATAGCCCTACGAGGTGGTCGCGCAGGAAGTAGCTCATCTGCGCAAGCAGCGCCAACAAAAGCAGCCCGCTGGCCAGTCCCCATACCCAGCGCTTGGTGCGACGTGGCACGGATAACACCACCGGCATGGAGACCGCTTGCGGCGCGGCATACTCGATGCGCGCGGCGGGCGCGACCGGCGCAGTGGGAACAGGCGCCACGGAAGAATCGGGCGCGGAATCGATTTGGGGCAACGGCCCGAAATCGTCCGGTACGGGAATATCGGGGTCGATGAGAATGATCGACGGCAGGTCAAGGGCGGTTTCACGCTGGACGATGCCGCCCGGAACGGGGGCAACGGAAGCTACCCGAGCCGCCTGCTCGATCGCCCGCACCTCTTCAGGACCGTGCTGGGTGAACGGAAAAGCGGAAGGCTGCGCCGGCGCAACAGTCCCGGGTTCAGTCTCGGCGACTTGCGGCTCGGTGGCGAGCGACGAACCATCTTCCATCAGCAGGCTCGGCCGGACATCGAAAGCACTCCCGCAAACGCTGCATTGCACCCAGCCGTCCGCTGCCTCGAGTTGATCCGCCCCGAGGCGAAACACGCTGGCGCATGCCGGACAGGTGGTGCGAAACCTCACTGCTTGATTCCAGACAGGCGCACCCAGCCCTCGTCGACAATGGGTGCATCAAACACGAACCATTCGCGATACACCGCCATCACATCCTCGGCCTGTTCCGCGAGGATGCCGGACAAGACCAGCTGTCCGCCTGGCCGCACGCGCCCTGCCAAAAGCGGCGCCATGCCCTTGAGCGGATTGGTCAGAATGTTGGCGACGACGATGTCATATTGCCCGGGCGCAAACGCGTTCGGCAGGCAAAAGTGCGCGCTGACCTCGTTGAGCGTGGCATTGTCGTTCGATGCAGTAACGGCCTGCGCGTCGATGTCCACGCCATCCACCCGCGCTGCACCCAGCTTGACCGCTGCAATGGCCAGAATACCGGAGCCGCAGCCATAGTCGAGCAGGGTTTCGCCGCCGCGCACGTTTTCGTCGAGCCAGCGCAGACACAGTCGGGTGGTGGGGTGGCTGCCGGTACCGAATGCAAGGCCGGGGTCCAGCTTGAGGTTGATCGCGCTGCTATCCGGCGCCTCGTGCCAGGTGGGCACGATCCACAGGCGCGGCGAGATCGGGATCGGGTCGAATTGCGATTGCGTCAAGCGCACCCAGTCCTGCTCGGCCACCGTTTCCACCGAGTACTGCGTGGGCACGACGATGCCCGCCTGTTCGGCTGCCGCCGCCAGCGTGGCAGCCACGTCGGCGTCCGCCTCCAGCAACACGACTGCGACGCTGTGCGGCCACAGTTCGGCGCTCGGGTAGTCCGGCTCGCCGAACAGCGGGGTTTCATCCGCGGTGCCAGCATCGGCGTCTTCCAGGGACACCGACAGCGCACCGACTTCCATCAGCGCATCGGACAGAAGTTCAGCGGTTTTTGAATCGACGACGATGCGGATGGATTGCCAGGGCATATTGGGTGCGCGATGAACAGGGAGCGGTGAGGGGTGAGCGGGGTGACCGCTTAACTGTTCACCGTTCAGCCTTTTCTTCCGCCAGCTTGTGTTCCAGATAATGAATGCTGGTGCCACCGGCGATAAACGCAGCGTCGTGCATCAGGATCTGGTGCAGCGGGATATTGGTGTGGATGCCTTCGACCACCATTTCCATCAGCGCGCCGCGCATGCGGGCGATGGCCTGGTCACGGGTGTCGCCATAGGCGATCAGTTTTCCGATCATCGAGTCGTAATGCGGCGGCACGTAATAGCCGTGGTACACGTGCGAATCAACGCGGATGCCAGGACCGCCGGGCGCGTGATAGTTGGTCAGCTTGCCGGGGCTGGGGACGAACGTGACCGGGTGCTCGGCGTTGATGCGGCACTCGATGGCGTGCCCGCGGAACTGGATGTCCTTCTGTTTCCACGGCAGTTTTTCGCCCGCGGCAACGCGAATCTGCGTCTGCACGATATCGATGCCGGTGATGAGCTCGGTCACCGGGTGTTCGACCTGCACCCGGGTGTTCATTTCGATGAAGTAGAACTCGCCGTTTTCATACAGAAATTCGAAGGTGCCGGCGCCGCGGTAGCCAATCTTGCGGCAGGCTTCGGCGCAGCGTTCGCCGATCTTGTCGCGCAACTTGGGGTCGAGCCCCGGCGCCGGCGCTTCTTCCAGCACTTTCTGGTGGCGGCGCTGCATCGAGCAGTCGCGCTCGCCCAGATGAACGGCATTGCCGTGCTCGTCGGCAAGAATCTGGATCTCGATATGACGTGGCGTTTGCAGGAATTTTTCCATGTAAACCATGGGGTTGCCAAAGAAGCTCTGCGCCTCCGAGCTGGTCATCGCCACGGCATTCAACAGCGCAGCCTCGCTGTGCACCACGCGCATGCCGCGCCCACCACCGCCGCCCGCCGCCTTGATGATGACCGGGTAACCGATCTTGGCGGCAATCTTGATGATCTCGTCCGGATCGTCCGGCATCGCGCCTTCGGAACCGGGCACGCACGGCACCTTGGCCGCGATCATCGCCTGCTTGGCGGTGACCTTGTCGCCCATCAGGCGAATGTTTTCGGGACGCGGGCCGATGAAGGCAAAGCCGGAAGACTCGACGCGTTCGGCAAAGTTGGCGTTTTCCGACAAAAAGCCGTAGCCGGGGTGAATCGCCTCGGCGTCCGTCACTTCGGCGGCGGCAATGATCGAAGGCACATGCAGGTAGCTCTGCGCCGATGCTGCCGGACCGATGCACACCGATTCGTCGGCCAGTTTCACATATTTGGCATCACGGTCAGCCTCAGAGTAGACAACGACCGTTTTGATGCCCATCTCGCGGCAGGCGCGCTGGATACGCAGAGCGATTTCGCCGCGATTGGCGATCAGGATTTTTTCAAACATAATTTAGAGACTCGGGGCCGGGGGCCGGGAATCAGAAGAAGTGCTTTGCGCCTTGTTAAATTGGCGCGGCAAAGCCGCACATTCCCTGACCCCTGAATCCTGGCCCCTGAATCCTTCCTCAGGCAATCACAAACAAAGGCTCGCCGTATTCAACCGGCTGACCGTTTTCGACCAGGATGGCCTTGATGACACCCGCCACATCAGTCTCGATTTCATTGAGCAGCTTCATCGCTTCGATGAGGCACAACGTATCGCCGGCGCTTACGCTCTGCCCCACTTCGGAAAAGTTTTTAGCGCCCGGCGCAGGCGCCCGATAGAACGTTCCGACCATCGGCGAGCGCACCACGTGACCTTCCGGTATTGCGTCTTCCGCCGGGGCCGCGAGCGCCACAACCGGTGCGGCAGGAGCGGGCGCATGCATCATCTGCTGCGGCGCATGCATCATCATTGGCGCACCCGCGATGCTTTTGGCGATGCGGACTTTTTCTTCGCCCTCGGTGATTTCAAGCTCGGCTATGCCGGAAGCTTCCACCAGGTCAATGAGCTTTTTCAGTTTTCTGAGATCCATGAGGCGTCCTGTTTTGGAGGTGATGCAGCGCATATTCCAGCGCCAGTTCGTGCGTAGATATTGGAAAGGTGAACTTCGACGAAAGGAATGGCTACCGCCGCCAGCGCATCGCGGATCGCCACGCTGGTGTGAGTGTAAGCCGCTGGATTGATCACGATGAAATCCACATGATCGCGACTGGCCTGGTGGATCCGGTCGACCAGCGCACCCTCGTGATTGTGCTGAAAGGTCTCAATAAACGCACTGACCACATCCCCGCGACTGGCCAGCGTCCGGTTGATATCGTCGAGCGTGGCGTGTCCGTAATGCTTGGGTTCGCGGCTCCCCAGCAAATTCAGGTTGGGACCGTGCATAACCAGAACATGCGGATGCAGACTGGGAGCCGATTTGGTCGCGACGCGGCCGGTTCGTTTAGTCGTCATGGCGGCGAGTTTGCAGCAAATAAGGGTGAATTGTCCAGATATTGACGCTAAATCGCATCCATGTTGCAAGTTCAGGGCGCGTCGATTTTGTTCAGCACCGCCTGCAGTTCAGCATGCGGCAGGCGCCCCAGATGCTTCAGTACGATCCCGCCCTCGCGGTCGATTACGAGCGTGTACGGCAGCGCTCCACTCAAGTTCCCCAGTTGCCGCGCCAGATCATGCGCTACGCCCTCCCCGATCAGGATCGGATAGGTCACCGGATGTACCTGTAAAAACTGCGTGACATTGGCGGGGTTGTCGATCGCCAGCCCGACAAATTCAACGCCCCGAGGCTGAAACTGCGCGCGCAACGCAACAAAATCAGGCATCTCTTCGCGACACGGCGCGCACCAGCTCGCCCAGAAGTTCAGCACCAGCACCTTGCCGCGCCATTGCGACAGCGGCTGGACACGGCCGCGGTCGTCAGGAAACTCGAGTTGCCACAGCGTGGCGGTAGACGCTGTCGGCGTTTGCGGCGCGTAACGCGACTGCGCCAGCCAGATGCCGGCCGCAAGCGCAGCAAGCGCAAGCGGAATGGCGGGGAGCAGGGTTCGGTTCATTGCGTCACCCCGGACCGGACTCGCATCGGCCACATCCGGCAAACAAGCCCGGCTTACAACTCACCGTAGGAATGCAGGCCCGACAGGAACATGTTCACGCCCAGGAACGCAAAGGTGGTGACAAACAGCCCGATCACGGCCCACCACGCCAGCATGGGTCCGCGCAGGCCTTTAACCAGCCGGATATGCAGCCAGGCAGCGTAGTTCAGCCACACGATCAGCGCCCAGGTTTCCTTTGGATCCCAGCTCCAGTAACCGCCCCAGGCTTCGGCCGCCCACATCGCACCCAGAATCGTCGCGATGGTAAAAAAGACAAAGCCGATGGCGATGGCCTTGTACATCATGTCGTCGATGATTTCGAGTTTGGGCAAGCGGCTGGCGAGGATGCCGCGCTCTGCCAGCAGATAGCCAACGCCGAGCATGGCGGACAATGAAAACGATCCGTAGCCGATAAAGTTGGCGGGCACATGCAGCTTCATCCACCAGGATTTGAGCGCGGGCACCAGCGGCTGGATTTCATGCGCCCCCCGATCAAAGGTGTACCAGAGGATAAAGCCGACCGCAGCAGAAATCACCAGTAGCACGAAAGCGCCCATCTGGCGTGTCTGGTAACGCGCCTCGTAATACAGGTACATCATCGCGGTGATGAGACAGAACAGCACGAACACTTCATACAGGTTGGATACCGGAATGTGGCCGACAGGAAGAACGCAAGCTCCATCCGCCCGAGGTCCCCCTGATACTGGCTGATCGCAAACAGGCTGATGATCCCCACCCCGATGAACAGCTGACGAAACGGTTTCCAGAACCAGCCAAATGCTGCCAGCGCGGGAATGGCCGCCAGCAGGATGGCTTTTTCATAGATGTCCATGAAATCGCCAAAACGCGACAGGGCAAACAGGGCGCCCGCAGCAACAATGGCGGCAAACAGCCAGTCGAACCACGACAGGCGTTTGAACAGCGGGGCGGGTTGGTTAAGAGCGAGTTCCATGATGTATCTCCTGCTTATTTCACAAGCGGCTGATTATTTGGCAAGCGTGTCGAGCGCTTGTGCATGCTGGGTGAATTCTTTTTCAAAGTCGATAGTCTGTTTGGCTGACGACATCGCCAGCAGCGCGCTGCCCGGCTTGATGCGCAGCCATACCCGGCGCTCGCGCACATAGAGCATGAAAAACACGCCGAGCGTCAGTAACAGCGAACCGAAATAGACCACATTCTGGCCGGGCGAGCGGGTGAGTTGCAGACCGCTGGCTTTGACTTCGTCGTATTGCATGAGTTGCAGATAGATCGGCGCGCCGTAGATAAACATATCACTGATGCTGTTGAGCGTATCGCGCACCAGCCAGCCGGTGGCATCGTCGGTAGACGGTGCAGGCAATCCGGCCTGCTGGTTGGCGACCTGCAAAGCCTCAAATGCGGCTAGCTCGATAATGCGCAGATACGTGCCGGCCGCCTTGTCGCGTTCGGCCTCCGGGACTTTTTCCTCGATAAAGCGTCCTAGCGACTGAAACCCGCCCTCCGCAAACAGCGTCAGCATTTGCGTCGCGCTGAATTTCAGCTTGTCTTCGATCTCGGTGCCCCAGGCATTTTGCGGCAGCGCCTGGCGGGCGAAGCGGGCGGC
>NCHD01000087.1 GCA_002257045.1 Hydrogenophilales bacterium 16-61-112
TGGCGCATCAGCGCGCGCAGAAAGGTGTCGTTCTTGAGGGCGGTCATGAAAAGAGCCGGTTCAACAAAGGCCGCATTCTAACAGGCCGTGCGCGCAGCTTAAGCCGGCCCTAGGCGCGTGTTTCGCCGAATCGCAGCGAAACCGCCAGCCCGTGGCCGCCATCCGCGCGCGGCAGGTCGTCGCCCAGCTCGAACTGGGCGTGCGACAAGGCGGCGATGCGGGCGACGATCGACAGCCCGAGGCCGCAACCCTCCGCCTCGACCTCGCCGCGTACGAAGCGGGCGCTCAATTGCGAGCGCAGCTCGGGCGCCACGCCCGGCCCATTGTCGGCCACGCTGAGGATGCAGGCCGATCCACTGCGCGCCAGCCGCACCTCGACGCGCGCACCCTCGCCGGCGTAGCGCAAGGCGTTGTCGAGCATATTGCGCAGCGCGATGCGCAACCACGCCTCGCTCATGGCCACCTGGCAGCCCGGCGCCGTCTCCACGTCCAGCGATTGCGACTGGCGCTGCGCCAGCGGCAGCAACTCGGCGCAGACCGCGGCGATGCTGGCAGCCGGGTCCAGTGGCGCAGCAAGCTTGCCCTGACTGGCCGGGTCGACGCGCGCCAGCGCCAGCAGTTGCTCGACCAGATGCGTCATGCGGTCGACGCCGGCCGTTACCTGGGTCAGCGCGTGCTGCCGGCTGCCAGCTGTTTGCGCGCGCAGTGCCACCTGCGCCTGCACCTTCAGGGCCGCCAGTGGCGTGCGCAGTTCGTGCGCGGCATCGGCGGTGAAGCGGCGTTCGTTGTCGAACGCTTCGGCGACGCGCCGGATCAGGGCGTTGAGTGCGCCGCGCAGCGGGGCGATTTCGCTGGGCAAGGGCGTCGACGCATCGAGCGGGGTCAGCGCCTGCGCGTCGAGCGCGCCGACCTGTCGCGCCACGATATCGACCGGCCGCAGCGAGCGCCCGACGCCCCACCACACGGCCAGCGCCATCAGCGGCAGGGCGAGCGCGGCCGGAACCAGCAGCGACTGGCCGATCTCGCGCGCCAGCTGCACGCGTGCGGCTGGCGCCTGCGCGACCACGACGCGGTACCGGGCAGCGTCGTCCTGCACCGCGTAAAAGCGCCAGCGCGCGTCCTGGTAGGGGTGTTCGCTGAAACCGTCGGGCAGGTCGGCCTCGAATGCCTGGTGGCCGGGCGAGGTCACCAGACGCTGCATCGCGCCGCCGTCCGCATGCCAGATCTCGAACACGATCGGCACCGGGTTGCGCCCTGCGTGTTCGTGCAGTTCCTTGACGAAATGTTCCACCTCGCCGCCCGCCACAATCGCCAGCAGCGTTTGCGCCACCTGCGTCAGCTGGCTGTCGAGCAGGGCGTCGGCCGCGTGGTGCGCGCGCTGATACACCACCCACGCCGACACCAGCCAGATGGCTGCCACCGCGCCGGTCAGCAGTCACACCATGCGGCGGCGCAGCGAATAGGGCGCTGCGCCGCTCATGCCGGGGGCGTGGCCGACGCCATGTAGCCGACGCCGCGTACGGTGCGGATCAGGTCGTTGCCGAGCTTTTTGCGCCGATGGTGGATATGCACTTCGAGCGCGTTGCTGTCGACCGCGTCGTTCCAGGTGTAGAGCTGTTCTTCCAGCGCGCGCCGCGTCAGCACCCGGCCGCTGTTTTCCAGCAGCAGCTGCAGCAGGTCGAATTCGCGCGGGGTCAGTTCAATGGCCTGCCCGGCATGGGTCACGCTGCGCGCGCCGGATCGAACTTGACCTCGCCCAGACTCAGCAGCGGCTCCGGACGGCCTTGCGCGCGCCGCACCAGCGCGCGCAGGCGGGCGGCAATTTCGTCGAGATCGAACGGCTTCAGCACATAGTCGTCGGCACCCAGATCGAGCCCGCGCACCTTGTCTTCGAGCTGGTCGCGCGCGGTGAGAATCAGCACCGGCGTCGCATCATGGCGAGCACGCAGCCATTGCAGCACCGACAGGCCGTCGCGCTTCGGCAGGCCGAGGTCGAGCACCACCGCCGCAAAGTGTTCGGTCGACAGCGCCGCCACTGCCGCTTCGCCGTCGCGCAGCCAGTCGACCGCGTAGCCCGCCTGCGTCAACCCGGCCTGCAGGCCGTCGCCCAGCATCCGGTCATCTTCCACCACCAATATGCGCATGCTTTGGGCTCGTTTACTTGGGAATCCGGACGTCGTGTTCATTGAGCCACCCTGCGCAGCTTGCCGGTGGCAGGCCGCGCAGTTGGCGGCAGACCCCACCGCCTTGCGCGACCACACCGCCCGCGCACCCTCGTCGTGCTTGCGTTCAAACCAGCTGGTTTTGCTGATGCGCAGCGGCGCCACGTTCGCGCCCATCCGGCTGTTGCCGCTGTCGGCAGCATTGGCTTCCAGAAACCGCAGAATATCAGCTTGGGATGCTGGATCAAGGCTGGCGTTTTCGCCGAAGTGATGCTCGAGCCCACCCATCACACGTCGCCAGGATGTCCTGGGCAGAAAGGCCGGCGCGTACGCGATATGGCAACTCGCGCATTCCTGCTGCCAGTTCTTGTGCTTCAGTTGGGCAGCGTGGTGCCACCATCGCCGTGCGCCTCGCCCGCAGGCAGCGTAAACGCCAGCGCGCTGATCAGGCCGACCGTCGTCAACACATCGATGCCACGTAATAGATAGTTCATGGTTTGCTCCTTATGTTCTGTCTGGGGGATTGGGCCATGCTCTGTGCCACCCGTTCGCCGCGCAGCGGGTGAAACACCCGTGCCGCCAGGTGCAGCCCGATAAAGCCCACCATCAGGATGATGATGACCTCGTGCGGCTCGCCCAGCACGTCTTCCAGCCCGCTTGCATTGCAAAGCCAGCCGGCCAGCAGCCCGGCCTGAAATTCGCTCGCCGCCAGCCCCAGTCCGGTGACGATCATTAGCGCCATCACGCCATAGGCAAACAGATACGCCAGGCTGGCGATCGGATCGTGTCCGAGACGGTGGGCGCTCGGCAGACGCAGATTCCACAGCGTGTTTTCGTAAGGGCCGAGTTCAAACCAGTCGGCTAGCTGGCTGGTGGCGATCAGCGACACCAGCCAGCGCGATCACCCAGTGCAGCACGTGCAGCAAAGGGTCGGACACGCGATGCGGATGGGGGGTGAAGGGGGTGCGGCATGCCAGTTTCTTGTGCGGGAATGCCGCAGACCGTAGGCGCGCCAGCTTAGGGGGAAATTAAGGGAAACTCGTTTTCAGGCAGCTTGGGTGAGTGGTCTGAGAATAGAAGAAATGTTGATAGGCCGAGTTCGGCCAGGAAGAGATGTTCAGGTTGATTATTGTGAGCGTCACGTCATCGGTCTTATGTGGAGCGCTACATAAGGCCGACAAGCCGACGGTTGGTGCGGTTGGTCGCCGTGACAGCACCGGGTCGGTCTCAGTTGGTCGCCACCTCCAACTTAAGGCAGTCTTAAGATTCAATCGTCAGGATGCGCGCAGCCTGTGGGTTTGTCCGTTCTGATCCATGCCCTGTAACCCTTGACAGCGTGTTAGCCAAAGCCTTTCCCTAACCCCGCCATGCCGCACCGATTGAAGCGATTCATGATGCTCTGGTTCCTCGTCGCCCTGCAGGCGATGGCGCCGTTCATCCACGCGCACGCGGGTGCGGTGCAGCTCAATCACGCGAGTTTTCTGCATGTTCATCAGGGCGTGTACACCGACGCGGCTTATCACACGCTTGCGGCTGACGCGCACGGCGCGGAAGTCGATGTGGCGCAGGGCATGTCGCATCGGGTCGATCCGCTGAGTGTAACCAGCGATGCGTCGCCTGCGCTGTTGAGGGCGCTGCCACGCGCCGACTGCTCGGCCTTGCCCGGCGCGGGCCTGCCTGCGCCACCCCAGGCACAGCGAATTCCGCCCGACCACACCCGTCCTCACGCCCTGGCTCCGCCTACGGTCTGATCGCCCTTGCGGCGCGTTCTTGCGCGCCTGCCTGTCGTATTTTGCTTATGGAGATCACACATGACCGCTGCTTTTTCTGCCGCCCGGCTGATTGCCACCCCCGTTCTGCTGTCTGCGTTGCTCGGCGCGACGCCTGCTTTTGCCGCTGAGTTGCTGCCGCTGACGGCGGCGCAAAAAACCAATCTGGGCATCGCCACCGTGGCAGCTGCGGCCAACACGGCCAGTCCGGCCCTGACGTATCCGGCGCGGGTGACGCTGCCGCCCGCCAGCGTGCGCGTCGTCGCCGCAGCGGGCGCGGGGCTGGTGACGCAAATCTATGCGCAGGCGGGCGACACCGTCAAACGCGGCGCACCGCTCGTCACCCTATCGATGCCGGGCCTGGCCGATGCGCAGAACGCCTTGACGCAGGCGCGGCTGAAATCGCAGCTCGCCGCCAGCAATGCCGCGCGCGATCAAAAACTGTTCGCTGAAGGCTTGATCGCCGAATCGCGCCTGCGTGCGACGCAATCCGAGACGCAGTCGGCGCGCGCCAGCCTGGTGGCGGCACAGACCACGTTGTCGATGCTGGGTGCGGGCAAGGTGTCGGGCAGTACGATCACGCTCACCGCGCCGATGGCCGGCGTGATCCTGGAAAGTGCCGCCGAGCCGGGTGAACGGGTGGATGCCGGCATGGCGCTGATAAAAGTGGCCGACCTGTCGAAACTGGCGCTGGAAATTCCGCTATCGACCGCGCAGGCACGCCAGGTGGCTGTCGGGCAAGCGGTAACGGTGGCAGACAGCCCGGCCAGTGGCCGCGTCACCGCGCTGCTGCCGCAGCTCAATGCGTCGCAAAGCGTGCTGGCGCGCGCCAGTCTGGTTGACCCGCAAAAGCTGTTGCGTCCTGGCCAGTCGGTGCAAGTCGGTCTAGCGGGTGCGCAGTCGGCGCAGGGGCTGGCGGTGCCCGCCGCCGCGCTGGTGTGGAAAGCCAGCGTGCCGTATGTCTTCGTCGAGACGGCGAAGGGCTTTACGCCCGTGGCGGTGAAGCTAGTGCGGCAGAACGCCAGCCAGGCCGAAGTCACCGGCCTGGCTGCCGGCAGTCGCGTTGCCGTCAAGGGCGTGGCGGCGCTCAAAGCGCAATGGCTGGGGGAGTAAACCATGCTCAATACCGTGATCGAATTCGCGCTGGCGCGGCGCTGGCTGATGCTTGCGCTGGCGCTGGTACTCGCCGGGCTGGGCGTGCGTGCATACCAGCAGATTCCCATTGATGCCTTCCCCGATGTCTCGACCACCCAGGTCAAGCTGATCCTCAAGGCGCCCGGCATGACGCCGGAAGAAGTCGAGGCGCGCATCACCCAGCCGGTGGAAACCGAGCTGTTGGGCATTCCCAACCAGACCATCCTGCGCAGCCTGTCGAAGAATGCGCTGGTCGATATCACCGTCGACTTTGCCGAAGGCACCGACATTTACTGGGCGCGCCAGCAGGTGGCGGAACGCTTCGCCAATGTGAAGGGCGACATGCCGGGCAATGTGTCGGGCGGGCTGGCGCCGATTTCGACGCCGCTGTCCGAGCTCTTCATGTTCACCATCGAGGGGCCGTTGTCGCTGGCGGAAAAACGCATCCTGCTCGACTGGACGGTGCGCCCGCAGTTACGCAGCATCCCCGGCGTGGCCGATGTCAACTCGCTTGGCGGCCGTGCGGTCACCTTTGCGGTCAGTCCCGACCCTGGCGCGCTGACCGCACGCGGGGTGACGCTCGCCGAATTGCGCATGGCGCTGGAAACCAATACCCGAAACGACGGTGCCGGACGCGTCAATGAAGGCGAGGAAACCTGGGTGGTGCGGGTCAACGGCGGCGTGAGCTCGCTGGATGATCTGCGTCACATCGGTGTCAAAATGGTCGCTGGCGTGGTTGTCACTGTCGGCGATGTCGCCCGGGTCGAGATGGGCGAACTGGCGCGCTATGGCGCGGTGACGCAGGACGGCAAGGGCGAGGCGGTGGAAGGCCTGGTGATCGGGCTGAAAGGCGTCAACGCGGGCGAGCTGCTCAAGAACGTCAAGATCAAGCTCGCCGAGATCCAGGTCACCCTGCCCAAGGGGGTGACGATTTCGACGTTTTACGACCGCTCGCAACTGGTTGACCGCGCCGTCGGCACGGTGAGTAAAGCGCTGCTCGAAGCGGCGGTTCTGGTGGTGATCCTGCTGATCCTGTTCCTCGGCAACCTGCGTGCCGCGATTGTGGTGGCGCTGATTCTGCCGCTGTCGGTGCTGGCCACGTTTGTGCTGATGCGCCAGTTCGGGCTGTCGGCCAATCTGATGAGTCTGGGCGGTTTGGCCATCGCG
>NCHD01000088.1 GCA_002257045.1 Hydrogenophilales bacterium 16-61-112
GTGACCACGGGCGCCGGCGAATAGGCGCCCATGCCGCCGGTGTTGGGGCCGCTGTCGCCGTCGCCCAGGCGCTTGTGGTCCTGGGAAGACGCCAGCGCCAGCACGTGTGCGCCGTCAACCATGACGATGAAGCTGGCTTCCTCGCCCGTCAGGCAGGCCTCAATGACCACGCGGTGCCCGGCTTCGCCCATGCTGTTGCCGGCGAGCATGGCGTCGACGGCAGCGTGCGCTTCGTCGGCTGTCGTTGCAACGACCACGCCCTTGCCTGCCGCCAGGCCATCGGCCTTGACCACAATGGGCGCGCCCTGCGCATCGATGTAGGCATGCGCGGTGGCAGCGTCGGTGAAGGTGCCGAAGGCCGCGGTTGGAATGCCGTGGCGCGCCATGAACTGCTTGGCGAAATCCTTCGAGCTTTCGAGCTGGGCGGCTGCCTGGGTCGGGCCGAAAATCCGCAATCCGGCAGCGCGAAAAGTATCGACTACCCCTGCGGCCAGCGGCGCTTCCGGTCCGACCACGGTGAACGCAATATCGCTGTCGCTGCGCGCAAAGTCGAGCAGTTCGGGAATCGTGGTGAACGGCACATTGACCAGACCGTCTTCCACCGCGGTGCCGCCGTTGCCGGGCGCGACGAATACCAGGGAAACGCGGTCGGATTGTGCGAATTTCCACGCCAGTGCGTGTTCGCGTCCGCCGGAGCCGATGACTAGGATTTTCATATGAGTGGTGAGCGGTGAGGAGTAAGCGGTGAGCGGTCGTGGTAGCGTGAGTGGGGTTTTCCGCTCACGGCTCACCGTTCACCGCTCACCCAAAATCAATGCCGGAAATGCCGGGTGCCGGTAAATACCATCGCGATGCCGTGTTCGTCGGCTGCGGCGATGACTTCGTCGTCGCGCATCGAGCCGCCGGGCTGGATCACCGCCTTGATGCCCGCCGCCGCCGCCTGGTCGATGCCGTCGCGGAAGGGGAAGAAGGCATCCGACGCCATGACCGAACCGGGCACCGGCAGGCCGGCGTGCTCGGCCTTGATCGCGGCGATGCGGGCCGAGTTGATGCGGCTCATCTGGCCGGCGCCGACGCCGACGGTCATGCGGTCTTTGGCATAGACAATCGCGTTGGATTTGACGAACTTGGCGACGCGCCAGGCAAACAGCAGGTCGTCCATTTCCTGCGCGGTCGGGGTGCGGGTGGTGACGGTTTTCAGTTCGCCGTGCAGCAGGATGTCGGCATCTTGAACAAGCAGGCCACCGGCGACGCGCTTTGAAGGCGATGATGCCGCCGAAGGCCGATTCGGGGTCGGTCTGGTAGGCGCGGTTGTAGGCGTCGAGCAGGCTGCTGCCGTAGGCGACGCCGCAGGGGTTGGCGTGCTTGACGATGACGCAGGCGGGTGCGGCGTCGCCTGTGCCATTTCCAAACTGCTTCACGCATTCGAGCGCGGCGTCGGTGTCGGCGATGTTGTTGTAGCTGAGTTCCTTGCCCTGGATCTGACGCGCCGTCGCAATGGTGCCGAGCGGGGCATGGGCCTCGACGTAAAACGCGCCGGCCTGATGCGGGTTTTCACCGTAGCGGCAGACCTGCGCGCGGGTGAATTGCAGGTTGAGCTTGGTGCCAAAGGCTTCGCGTTCGTTGTTCTCGTTCAGCGCGGTCAGGTAGTTGCTGATGGCGCCGTCGTATTCGGCGGTGTGGGTGAAGGCCTTTTTCGCCAGACCGAAGCGGGTGGCGTCGGTCAGCGCGCCGTCATTGACCTGCATTTCGGCGACCAGCGCCGGGTAGTCGGCGGGGTCGGTGACGACGGCGACGAAACGGTAGTTCTTGGCGCTTGATCGCACCATCGCCGGGCCGCCGATGTCGATGTTCTCGATTGCGTCGTCCAGCGTGTGCGGCTTCGACACGGTCGCGACAAACGGATACAGGTTGACGCAGACCAGGTCGATGTTGGGGATGCCGTGTTGCTCCATGGTCGCCACGTGGTCGGCGAGGTCGCGCCGGCCGAGGATGCCTCCATGTACTTTCGGATGCAGCGTTTTCACCCGGCCGTCGAGCATCTCGGGAAAGCCGGTGTAGTCGGCGACGTCGATCACCTGCATGCCGGCATCGCGCAGGGTCTTGGCGCTGCCGCCGGTGGACAGCAGCTCGACGCCCTGGGCGGCAAGTGCGCGGGCAAATTCGACGAGGCCGGTTTTATCTGAAACCGAGAGCAGGGCGCGTTGTATTTTCATGGGGCGAGGTCGGGGAGCGGTGAAGGACGAGGCTTATTCGGACAGGCCGTGTTCGCGCATTTTCTTGCGCAGGGTGTTGCGGTTGATGCCGAGCATGTCGGCGGCGCGGGTCTGGTTGCCTTCAGCGCGATCGAGAATAAAGGCCAGCAGCGGTTTTTCCACCGCGCCCAGCACCATGTTGTAGACCTCGCTCGGCGGCTCGCCGTCAAGATCCTTGAAATAGCGATTGAGCGACCGCCGCATGCAGGCGGCGATTTCAGTTTCTTCGATCATGGTTCTCCCTTTATGCCGCGAGCTGGGAGGCGGGCGGCAAATCTTGCGTAGTATGGTTTTTATGACTGCTTGCGCTGCGGTATTCGGAGGGGGTGTCGCTGGCGGTTTCGTAGCGCAGGCGGCTGTCCGCGCGCGCCGCCAGGGCAAAGTAGTCGTTGACCATGGCGAGCTGTTCGGACACCGAGTCGAGCTGGTTCATGGTGTGGCGAAACGCGCTGCTGCCGATCAGGCCGCGGGTGTACCAGGAGATGTGCTTGCGCGCGATGCGCACACCGGTGAGGTCGCCATAAAAGGCGTACAGGTCGTGGATATGCTCAAGCAGCACGGCATGGATTTCCGTCACTTCGGGTTGCGGCAGATGCTCGCCGGTGTTCAGGAAGTGTTCGATCTCGCGAAAAATCCATGGCCGGCCCTGTGCGGCGCGGCCGATCATGACCGCGTCGGCGCTGGTGTAGTCAAGCACGAACTGCGCTTTTTCGGGGGTGGTGATGTCGCCGTTGGCAATCACTGGAATGCGCGCTGCGGCCTTGACAGCGCGTATGGTGTCGTATTCGGCGTTGCCGGTGTAGGCACAGGCGCGGGTGCGGCCGTGCATCGCCAGCGCCTGCACCCCGGCGTTTTCGGCGATATGCAGGATGTTCAGCGCATTGCGGTGTTCGCGGTCCCAGCCAGTGCGGATTTTAAGCGTCACCGGCACCTCGGGCACCGCTTTCACCACGGCGTCAAGGATGCGGGCGACCAGCGCCTCGTCCTGCAGCAGCGCCGACCCCGCCATCACGTTGCAGACCTTCTTGGCCGGACAACCCATGTTGATGTCGATGATCTGCGCACCGCGGTCGACGTTGTGGCGGGCCGCCTCGGCCATCATGGCCGGATCGGCACCGGCGATCTGCACGCTGATTGGATCGACTTCGCCTTCGTGATTGGCGCGTCGCGCGGTCTTGGCCGAGCCATACAGCAGCGAATTCGAGGTCACCATTTCGGACACCGCCATGCCCGCCCCCAGCCTTTTACAAAGCTGGCGGAACGGCCGGTCGGTCACCCCGGCCATGGGGGCGACGATCAGGCGGTTTTTGAGGAGATGGGAACCGATACGCATAAGGAGGGGCATTTTACCCGTGTCAGGAACGCCGACCAAGCGGATGAGAAATTACATGAAGGACGCGGGCGGGGCTGGAGATCGGATGCATGTGCGTCTACCATGATCAGGGCGTTTTCATTCAAATAGAGGGAGAAGAAATGAGCTTCGTGTCTGAATTCAAGGAGTTTGCGGTCAAGGGCAATGCGATGGATCTGGCGGTCGGCGTCATCATCGGTGCAGCCTTTGGCAAGATCGTCGATTCGGTCGTCAACGACCTGGTCATGCCGATCATCGGCGCGCTGTCGGGCGGGTTCGATTTCAGCAATCTGTTCATTGTGCTGGGCAGCGTGCCGCCGGGTGTTGCCATGACGCTGGCCGACATGAAGAAAGCCGGGGTGCCGGTATTTGCCTACGGCAGCTTCCTCACCATCCTGCTCAACTTCGTCATCTTGGCCTTCATCGTGTTCATGCTGGTGCGCCAGATCAACCGGCTGAAAAAAGCCGAGCCGCCTGCTGCGCCGCCCGCCACGCCCGAAGACGTGGTGCTGCTGCGCGAGATTCGCGACAGCCTGCGCAAGTAGGCGCGTTAATCAGCGCGCGCCGGCTTGCAATTGCGTGAGCAGCGTGCGCGCCTCCGCTTCCTGCGGAAACGCCAGCCCATTGGCCAGCAGCCGTTCGAGCTCGCTCCGCGCGCGAACGCGGTCGCCCGACTGCACATACGCCGCCGCCAGGTGATACTGGATTTCTGCGGCATCGGGAGACTTGTTCAGCGCCTGTTGCAACAGCTTGATGCCGCGTGCGGTTTGCTTTTGCTGCACCCGTATCCAGCCCAGCGTATCCATCACGGCCGGATTGTCCGGCGCCAGCTTGAGCGCCTGTTCGGCGACGCCGGCTGCGCGCGGGTCCCCGCTTTCTGCGAGTGCCCAGGCAAGGTTGTTGAGGATCAGCAAGTTGTTGGGCGTGCTGCGGTTGAGCAGCCAGTACTGCTCGCTCGCTGCGGCGAACTGCTTGCGCTTGAGCAGGCTTTCGGCCAGCGCCGCGCGGCTGTTGGCGTCGTTGGGCTGTTTGACCAGCCAGGCGGCCAGCCGCTTCTCGCCTTCTTCAGGGCGCTGCAGGGCGCCGAGCACTTTCAATTGACGAATGAGCAGGGTGCCTGAAGGTGCTATCGCGTGCGCCCGTTCCAGCGCGGCCAGGGCTACGGCAAAATCCTTGCGCGCATACGCAACATCGCTTTCAAGCAGATAGCCGGACGGGTTGGCAGGCTTTTGCTGTTGCACCAGACGAGCCTGCTTGAGCGCGTCGTCGAGGCGTCCGCCCTGTATGTCGAGGCTGACCAGCATGGCCTGCGCATCCAGCAAATCGGGCTGGATGCGCAGGGCGCCCTGAAGGGATTTGCGCGCGGCTGCGTAGTCCTTGGCAACGACTTGTGCGGTCGCTAGCCTGGCCAGCGGCATGGCCTGGCCTGGCTGGCGCTCCACCAGTTTGCTGAAGCTGTTCAATGCGTTGGGGGTGTCGCCCAGCGCCAGTTGGGTGTTGCCCAGCAGTTCCAGCGCGGCAGGGCTGTCCGGCTGGGCATTGACGGCTTCGCGGGCGACAGCCAGCGCCTTGTTCTTGTCGCCGGTTGCCAGCAGGTAGCGCGCCAGCGCCATACGTGGCGGCAGGGCTTGCGGGTGGAGGGTCGCGGCTTTTTCCAGCCAGGCGACATAGGCTTTTTGATCCTGATTGCGGCGGCCGAGGTCGGCCAGCGCGAGCATGGCGTCGAGATGCCTGGGGTCGGCTTTCAGCACGCTTTCAAAACGCTGGCGGGCGGCGACAGGCTGCTTGTTCTGCAGGTCGAGTTGCGCCAGGTTGGCGGCGGCGGGAAAAAATGCGGGATCGAGTTTGAGTGCCTGGTTGTAGCTGTTGCGTGCGCGCGCCGGATCCTGTTTGCCGAGATAGGCCGCGCCCCGGTAGTTCCAGGTCACGGGAGATGCGGGTTGTTTCTTTTCCAGCGTATCGATGCTGGCCAGCGCGGCATCGAACTGCTTGCGCTTGAGCTGGTCGAGAATGATGACGGTGTCTGCCCGGTTGCCGGCGCCTGCCATTCCTGCTGCGCCTTGCAGGTCGGCCAGCGCGCGGCTGTCGCCTTGCGCCAGGCGGGCAATGCCGAGCTCGGTGCGGATGTCGGCGTTGCCGGGGCTGAGCTGGGTGGCCTGCTCGAAGTAGCGCGAAGCCTGGGCGAAGTCTTTTTTGGCCAGCGCGATTTCGCCGGCCACCACCAGCATGCCGGCATCCGGTTGCCCCGATTTGAGCGATGCGGCCAGCGTGCGTTCTGCGTCGTCCGGACGGCCGAGGCGAAGTTGCGAGGCGGCCAGCAGGCGGACCGCGTAGCGGTTGTCCGGCATGGCCTTGACGACTTTATTGAGATGCGATTCCGCCGTCTGCATGTTGCCGAGCGCAAATTCAATTGCGCCGCCGAGCAGCAGACCCGGGACATAGTCGGGTGCGGTCTTGAGGACGGCCGCGAGGCGGTCGCGCGCACGTTCGACCTTCTTTTCCTGAAAGTCGATCAGCGCCTCGGTGTAGCGCGCCTGCAGGCTGTTGGGTGTGACTTTCAGGGCCGCATCGACTTCCTTGCGGGCGTCGGCCAGCCGGTTCTGGTTGATGGCCATGCCCGCCAACGCGAGCCGGGTGTCGCTGTTTTGCGGGTTCAGGCGAATGACTTCGCGGTAGGCCGCCGTCGCTTCGTCGGGTTTGCCGCTGGCGCGCAACAGGTTGCCCTTCAGGATCAAGGCGTCCTGAAAGCCGGGGTCGAGCCGCAGCGCCTGATTGATTTCCAGGGTTGCCTGCGCGAGGTTCTTGTCCGCCAGGGCCAGTTGGGCCAGCGTCAGATGAACCTGGGCGCTGTCGGGAGCAATCTGCTGTGCATGCTGGAGCGTTTTGCGCGCGTCGTCCGGGCGGCGCAGTCCGAGTTCGGCCGACGCGCGCAGGGCCAGCAGGGTGGCGGCATTCGGACTGGCGTCATCGGGTACCGGCAGTTCGTCGAGCACGCGCTGGTAGTCCTGCTGCATTAGCAGCGTGCGCGCAATCAACGGGTTGACGGTGCTGGCAGGGATGCCGCCATCGCGGGCGCGGCGAAACTCTTTTTCCGCGCTCGCCAGATCGAGCTGGGTGAGATACAGCTGGCCCAGTTCAAAGCGGGCCTCGGCATTTTTTTCGTCCTGCTCGATGGCGTTCTTGAGCTGGATCATTGCGGCCTTGAACTCTCCGGCCGCAAGCTTGGTTTTGGCTTCTTTCACCAGCGTGGCGCTGTCCTCGCCGCCACACGCGGTCAATAATCCCGCACTCAAAATCAGGGTCAGCAGCAGTCGTGAGGCGGGGCGTAACGGGGACATGGGTGCTCCAGGGCAGATAGGGGTGAGACAACAGGCTTATTTCAGGCCGACTTTTGCCATCAGGTCGTACAGGGTGGGGCGGGTGATGCCCAGCAGCTCGGCAGCCTGCGCGATACTGTTGTCGGTTTGCGCGAGGGCGCGGCTGATGGCCTGGCGTTCGGCGTTTTCACGCGCCTGGCGCAGGTTGAGCGGCTGCGGATCAGCATGGCCCGCTTCGAGGCCGAGGTCGGCGGCGGTGATCTGGGTGCCGTCGGCC
>NCHD01000089.1 GCA_002257045.1 Hydrogenophilales bacterium 16-61-112
CCGCGCAGCAGCAGCGGGTACACGCCGAACATCTGGATCGCCAGCGCAGCCGTCAGGGTAAGGAAATAGGCCGCCAGCGGCAGCAGGATGTCGAGTCCCTGCGTGGCGAAGGTTTTGGTGATCAGGGCAAACACGCCATAGGGCGCCAGCCGCATGATCCACTCGACCATATGCATGATGACCACGTTGAGGTCGGTGAACAGGTTGAGTACGTGGGTACCGCGCTGGCCCGACATCGTCACCGCCATGCCGAGCAGCAGCGCGAACACGATGATCTGCAGCATGTTGCCTTCGGCCATCGCCGCCACCGGGTTGGTCGGCACCAGATCGGTCAGCATCTGGGTGAGCGGCGGCGCGTCCCGGGCCGTGAAGCTGGCGGAGGTCGCGCCGGCGTCGAAGCCCTGCCCGGGGTCGATGACGCCGGCGACGCTGAGGGCGATCGTCACCGCAATCGCCGTGGTTGCCAAATAGAGCGCCAGCGCACGCGCGCCCATTCGACCCAGCGTGCGCAGGTCGGACAGCGCCGTGACGCCGGTCACCAGCGAGACGAACACCAGCGGCACCACCATCATTTTCAGCGCCGACACGAACAGGGTGCCTACCACGCCGAGTACGCCGTCAAGCAGGTAAAGCTGCGCCCAGGCCGGCGGGCCAGACAGCTTGAGCAGGCTGCCGAGCACGATGCCTGCCAGCATCGCCAGCACGATCTGGCGGGTGAGCGTATGCATGCTTTTCATTAAAAAGGGTTCCTGTGGGAGTGCGGTTCAAACCGGACATGAAGATTGTAGCGCCCGGCTGGCGATCAGCGGCCCGGCCTGCCGCGTCCACTGCGGGCGCGCTGGCGGCGGATTCGGGCGAACCCGCCCGGCTGCGCGTGAAAAGGTTCGGTCGTGGGCGACATGCGGGTAAAATTCCGGGCTGGAATGCGTGTTTCCAGCCCCTCCCATGATCCACAACCGATTACGAGTGCCCATGTCCCTGCTTGCCCGCTGTGCCTGTGCTTCCCTGCTGTTGTTTTCGTCCGTCTCCGCTTTGGCCGCCGTGCCGCCCCCGCCGCCGCTTGCCGCCAAATCCTATGTGTTGATGGACGCGACCAGCGGCGCGGTGCTGGTCAACCAGCAGGGCGATGAGCGCCTGCCCCCCGCCAGCCTGACCAAGCTGATGACCGCCTATATCGCGACCCTGAAAATTCAACGTGGCGAACTGAAAGAAACCGATCTGGTCACCATCAGCGAAAAGGCCTGGCGCATGGGCGGCTCGAAGATGTTCATCCAGGTAGGCAACCAGGTTTCGGTCAGCGATTTGTTTCATGGCATCGTCATCCAGTCGGGCAACGACGCCAGCGTCGCCCTGGCCGAGCATATTGCCGGCAGCGAAGAAGCCTTTGCCTCGCTGATGAACACCGAAGCCAAACGCCTGGGCATGCGCAACACCCACTTCCAGAACGCCACCGGCTGGCCGGCGCCCGAGCACTACTCCACCGCTCGCGACATGGCGATTTTGGCGCACGCCATCATCAACGCCGACCCCGTGCACTATGCGATTTACGCGCAAAAATACTTTTTGTGGAACGGCATCAAGCAGCCCAACCGCAACCTGCTGCTGTGGCGCAATGACGGCGTGGACGGCCTGAAAACCGGCCATACCGAAGAAGCCGGCTACTGCCTGGTGGCGTCGGCGAAGAAAAACGACCAGCGCATGATCGCTGCCGTGTTCGGCACCCACAGTGAAGCCGCGCGTGCCACTGAAACCGCCAAGCTGCTCGGTTATGGCTTCCTGTTTTACGAAACCAGAACCTTCCACAAAAAGGGCGAAGTGCTGGCGCAGGCCCCGGTCTGGAAAGGCGCTGCCAGCAGCGTCAAGGTCGGCGTCAACGCCGACATGGCCCTCACCATGCCGCGCGGCGAAGCAGCGCAGTACAGCACGCGAACCGTGCTGAATCCGACCCTGATCGCGCCGCTGAAGCAGGGCGACGTAGTCGGCAAGGTAGAGATTCTGCGCGGCGACAAGATGCTGAAATCAGTCGACCTGGTCGCGCTGGAAGCGGTCGAGCAGGGTGGCTTTTTCCGCCGCGTCTGGGACAGCATACGCCTGTTCTTTGGCGGCTTGTTCAGCTGATTCAGGCCGCTGGCGGGCCGAACACGGCCTGCCATAGCGCGCGCACGGCTGCCGGGTAGCCGTCGACGCTTGGCGCGTCGACGCGTGCATGCGTGGCGCCGGCGAGCTTGGCTTGATGCTGCAGGCGGCGCAGCTCGCGGTAGGCGTCGGCGGCGGGCAGGGCGATGTCGTCGGGCAACAGGCCGAGCGCGGCCACGCGCTTGAGCAGGGTAATGTTGCCGACGTTATCGCTGAGTTCAGGGAGAGCGTGGGCGTGCGTAAGCAGCAGATATTGCACGCTGAACTCGACATCGACGATGCCGCCAGCATCGTGTTTCAGATCGAACAATCCAGTGTCATTGGAATGGCCAGCGTGCATTTTTTCGCGCATGGCCAGCACTTCGTCACGCAGTTTGGCCGCATCGCGCGGCATGCATAACACCTGCTGGCGCAAGGCCTCGAAGCTTGCGCCGATTTCGACATTGCCGCATACAAAGCGCGCCCGCGACAGCGCCTGGTGTTCCCAGGTCCAGGCGTGATTTAGCTGGTAATTGCGGAAGGCCTCCGTCGAGCTGACCAACAATCCCGACGCGCCATCCGGGCGCAGCCGCAAATCCGTTTCGTAGAGCATGCCGGCGGGGGTAAGCGTGCCGAGCCAGGTGTTGATGCGCTGGGCCAGGCGCGCGTAGATTTCCTGCGCGCGTTCGTCGGTGTCGTCGTAGAGAAAAACCAGGTCGAGGTCGGACGCATAGCCGAGTTCTTTGCCGCCGAGTTTGCCGTAGCCGATGATGGCGAACAGCGGGCTGTCGCGGTGGCGGGTTTTCAGTCCGTCCCAGCAGCGCGCAAGGGTTTCGGCGAGCAGCGTGTCGGCCAGATAGGACAAATTATCCGACAGCACCTCGAGGCTGAGCTGGCCCGCCACGTCTTGCGCCAGCAGGCGCAGCGTCTGCACCTGCTTGAAGCGGCGCAGTGCGTCCATCTGCGCTTCGGTATCGCCGGGGTGGGCGTCGAGTTCGGCGTGCAGTTGCGCGCCAAGCTGGGCCCAGTCGGGCAGCTGCATCAGATGCTGCGGCGCGATCAGCTCGTCGAGCAGCTGCGGCTGCCGCGTGATCAGGCTGGCCGCCCACGGGCTGGCCGCCAGCAGGCGCACCAGCTGGCGCAGCGCCGCCGGGTATTCGCCGAGCAGCGCCAGGTAAGTGCTGCGCCGCGCAATTGCCTGCAGCAACGCGGCAAAGCGTTCCAGCGTGGCCTGCGGATCGGATTGGCTGCCGATGATTTCGAGCGCGGGGGGCAGCAGCATGTTGAGCCGCTGCTGGGTCGATTCGGCAAGCCGCGCGGTGTGCTGGCGCAGGCTGTCGAGCGTGGCCAGCGCCTTGTCCGGGTCGCTGTAGCCGGCGTTTCCCAGCAGGGCATGCGTGGTAGCGGAATCGGCCGTGCCGCAGCATACGGCAGTGAGCGGGTGGCTGTTCTGGTCGGTTTGCGGGGCGGCGAACACCTGTTCGAAATGTCGCGTCACCTTGTGGCGATGCTGGTCGAGCGCGGCAATCAACGCGGCGTAATCGGCAAAACCCATCGCTTCGGCGAGCATCGCCTGCGATTCGGCATCGTCCGGCAGCAACTGGGTTTGCGCGTCGTCCAGATATTGCAAGCGGTGCTCCACCCGGCGCAGAAAATCGTAGGCCGCAGCCAGTTCCTGCTGCGCGTCCGCCGTCATCAGCCCGCCCGTTGCCAGTTCGGCCAATATCGTCAGCGTTGGGCGCTGGCGCAGCGCGGCAATCTGGCCGCCGCGTATCAGCTGAAAAACTTGCGCGGTAAATTCAATTTCACGAATGCCGCCGGGCCCCAGCTTGACGTTGTGCGCCATCTCGCGGCGCGCCACCTCGCGGCGGATCTGCACGTGCAGGTCGCGGATGGCCGCAAAGGCGTCAAAGTCGAGGTATTTGCGAAACACGAAGGGACGCACGATCTGCATCAGTTCGTCGTGGCGCGTGCCGGTGAGAGGGCGCGCCTTGATCCAGGCATAGCGTTCCCACGGCCGCCCCTGCGCCACCAGATAGTCTTCCAGCATCGCAAAGCCCATCGCAAACGGTCCCGAATCGCCCCACGGCCGCAGCCGCAGATCGACGCGGAACACATAGCCGTCGGCGGTGTTTTCCGACAGCGCAGCGGTGAGCTTGCGCCCGAGGCGGATGAAGAATTCGTGGTTGGTCAACGGCTTGGCCCCATCGGTGTTGCCTTCCTCCGGGTAGAGATAAATCAAGTCGATGTCGGACGACACGTTGAGCTCGCCGCCACCCAGCTTGCCCATGCCGACCACTACCAGCTGCTGCAGCTGGCCAGATTCGTCACGCGGCTCGCCGTGGCGCTCGGCAAGCGCAGCGTGATGAAACCCGAGCGCGGCTGTGAGGCAAACCTCGGCCAGCGCGCTGTAGGCCGTGGTCACTTCGGCCAGATCGGCGGTGCCGGCCAGATCACGTGCCGTGGTAATCAGCCACACCCGCTGCCGTAGCTGGCGCAGGCGTTGGTGCAGCGCCGGTTCGTCCGCGCACGGCGGAACGAACAGAAAGCCCTGCATCTCGTCGCGGGTGTAAGCCCGGTCAATATTGTCGACGAGCTGCCCGCTCAGGTTCGGCTGCGCCTCGAGCAAGCGGCGGCCAAAGCGGGAACAACGGACGAGGCGATCAACAGCAGGGTGGGGCATGGTTTGACCTGTCTATACGAATACATTCGCAGTATGCCCATTCTTGTGTATGCCGTGGCGTAGGCGGCTCATGGCATGGCCTGCAACGAGGATTCAAGCGTGAGTTGGCGTTTTTACGTCTGGAAGTTCGCTCGGGCGTTCAAAAATGGCCTGAATTCGCTAGGAATTGATGAAAACGCGCCCAGTCACGGGCGGGGTTTCTCGGTGGCGCGATGCCTTCCACCATGAGTCGGCAGGGTGGATGTCGGAATTTTTTACAGATCAGGGGACGCTCGGCCAACTCGATGAGGGAGGTGGTGTCTTATTTGTGTAACAAATCAAATGGATGGAGTTTTTTCCCAATTTTATTTGGGTGGTGGAATATTTCTTGCCTAGTAACTTGCCATAAAAAGTTGTATCTCGATCAATCCACGAACTATGTGAGGAGAATCATAATGTTCAAGGCAATCAATCAACGCGCTGTTGCCAGCGCGCTGTTTACTGTAGGCATGACGCTGTCTAGCGCCGTTTTTGCCGTTTCTGCATCAACCACGTACAGCTTCGTCGGCGTAACCAGCACCAATGCAGCGAATGTGGCGACGGGCGTGGCGGCATTGTCCATGGAGGTCATTGACCTGGGCGGTAGCCAGGTGGCCTTCAAGTTTACGAATAACTCGATTTCCTCGGTGGCCGACGTTTATTTTGACGACGGCACCCTACTGGGAATTGCCTCCATTTCGGACTCGGGTACTGGTGTGGCGTTTACGCAGTATGCGACCCCTGCTGACCTCCCCGGTGGCAATAACCTGACCCCAACTTTCTCAACCACGGCAGGGTTTAGCGCTGACTCCGATGCACCTGTTAGTTTTAACGGCGTGACATCAGGGGAATGGCTGACGATTACTTTCAATCTTCAGGCTGCGCAAACCTATGCCAGTGTTATCAGCGCACTGTCATTGCCGAATTACGGTGGCATCGGCGATTTGCGAGTTGGTCTGCACGTGCAAAGCTTTGCCGACGGTGGCAGCGAAAGTTTTGTCAATGTACCCGCTCCTGTTCCCGAACCTGAAACCTACGCCATGCTGCTGGCCGGTTTGGGCCTGGTTGGATTTGCTGCACGCCGTAAATTGAGCTGAAATCCGCTCCATTTATAAAGCGCCGCATGGTCGGCGCTTTTTTTATGGCGGTTTAGAATGAAGGCTCAACAGCAACCCGAACAACCTGGAGAAACCGTATGTCAAATATCGAGTCGATTCTGACCGAAACCCGCGTGTTCCCGCCTGCGGACGATTTCGTCAATCAGGCCAATGTATCCGGCATAGAGGCGTATCGGGCCTTAAGCCGCGAGGCCGAGGCCGACTACGCAGGTTTCTGGGCAAAGCTGGCGCGCCAGCAGCTCTATCGTACAACTGCCTCGATCGCCACCTGGCGACGCGCGGCGACCAGACCGCGCTGATTTTCGAAGCAGACGACGGCGGCGTGACGAAAATCACGTACAAGCAACTGCATGCGCGCGTGTGCCAGCTGGCCAACGGCCTGCAATCGCTGGGTGTGGAAAAGGGCGATCGCGTCATCGTCTACATGCCAATGAGCATCGAAGCGGTGGTGGCAATGCAGGCGTGCGCGCGCATCGGCGCGATCCACTCGGTAGTGTTCGGCGGCTTTTCGGCCAAGAGCCTGTTCGAGCGCATCGAGGATGCCCGCGCCAAAGTGGTGATAACCGCCGACGAAGGGATGCGTGGCGGCAAGGCGGTTGCGCTCAAGCGTGCGGTCGACGAAGCCCTGGTGATGGGTGACACCTCATGCGTCGAGCGCGTGATCGTGTATCGCCGCACCGGCGGTGCGGTCAACTGGGGCCACCGTGACCTGTGGTGGCACGAGCTCACGCACACCCAGGCCGACACCAGCGAACCGGTGTGGGTATCCGCCGAACACCCGCTGTTCATCCTCTACACATCAGGCTCCACCGGCAAACCCAAGGGCGTGCAGCATTCCACCGGCGGCTACCTGCTGGGCGCGATGCTGTCGATGCAATGGGTGTTCGATGCCAAGCCCGATACCGACGTCTACTGGTGCACCGCCGACGTCGGCTGGATCACCGGCCATACCTACGTCGCCTACGGCCCGCTGGCGCTGGGCATGACCGAAGTCATCTTCGAGGGCATCCCGACTTACCCGCATGCCGGACGGTTCTGGGAAGTCATCGCCAAACACAAGGTCACCACGTTCTACACCGCCCCGACCGCGATCCGCAGCCTGATCAAACTGGGGTCCGAACTGCCCGCGCAACACGACCTCAGCTCGCTGCGCCTGCTTGGCACCGTGGGCGAGCCGATCAACCCCGAAGCCTGGATCTGGTACCACGAAGTGATCGGGGCAGGGCGCTGCCCCATCGTCGACACCTGGTGGCAGACCGAAACCGGCTCCAACATGATTTCGCCCTTGCCCGGCGCCGTGGCGACCAAGCCAGGCTCCTGCACCCTGCCGCTGCCCGGCATCATGGCGGCAGTGGTCGACGAAACAGGCCATCCGGTAGAGCCTGGTCATGGTGGTTTGCTGGTGATCAAACGCCCCTTCCCCAGCCAGTTGCGCACCCTGTGGAACGACCCCGACCGCTTCAGACACACCTATTTTCCCGACGAACTCGGCGGCACCACCTACCTCGCCGGCGATTCGGCCCACTGCGACAAGGATGGCTATTTCTGGATCATGGGGCGCATCGACGATGTGCTGAACGTGTCCGGCCATCGCTTGGGCACGATGGAAATCGAATCAGCGCTGGTGTCGCATCCGCTGGTTGCCGAAGCCGCCGTGGTGGGGCGTCCGCACGACATCAAGGGCGAGTCGGTAGTGGCCTATGTCGTGCTGAAAGGCGTGCGACCCAAGGGCGACGCAGCGAAAAAAATAGTCGCCGACCTGCGCGACTGGGTCGCCAAGGAAATCGGCCCGATCGCCAAGCCTGACGAAATCCGCTTCGGCGACAACCTGCCGAAAACCCGCTCCGGAAAAATCATGCGCCGCCTGCTGCGCGCGATCGCCAAGGGCGAGATCATCACGCAGGATATTTCCACCCTGGAAAACCCCGCGATCCTCGATCAGTTGAAGGAAGCCGTGAAGTAGGCGCAGTGCAAGTCGCACCTATTAAATAAAAAGGCCACTTCGTTAAACGAAGCGGCCTTTTTATCGCCACGGGAGGTCGGCTTACGGGCATTGCAACAGCAGGGGCTGCGGCAAGACTGGCTCGCGGTGCGCTTGGGCGAATGTCTTCAGGGTTTGTTTCGGCGGATGAGCGCCGCCTGGGTAAAAAATATTATCCGGTTTGCCGATTTCGTTGGCACAGCGAGGTTCACAGACCGCTTAATTCAGATTCTGGACACGTTGCATTCCTGTTGTTGTCACGTCCCGGGCGCAGGCTGGACAGGTTGAAGCTGATTTAACGAATATCGGGTGTCGCTGCGTCGGCGCCGCCAGGATCGGAAGCGATATTCTTGCGATCTTGTGCGGATCGTTCTGCCGTATTGCACAACCGCCGCGGGACGAGTGTCCCTGCCTCGGCTTCAGCCAGGCCAATAAAGCTCATGTCCTCTGCGTAGAGCCGGACAAGTCCTTGCAGGGACGATGCGTACGGCACGCTGCGGCCCTGGGTCACGGCCATGACGTCGGCGCTGGGCAAATCAATCCGCGGCAGGTGGGTCAACATCGCGTCAACCGGCAGCAAGGCGCCGATCCGTTCGGCTGCAGGCAAGGCTTCGAGCGCAATCAGACTGTGAGCTTGCGCCAGGTCAAAACCACCGACCCGGGTGCGGCACAGGCCGGTGAGATGGGCGCCACATCCAAGCGCTGCGCCGATATCCTGCGCCAGGGTGCGAATGTAGGTGCCGGCGCTGCACTGGACGTCAAAAATCACGTGGGGTGGCTCGCATTCGACCAGGTCGAGCGCGTTGATCCTGACCCTGCGCGGTGGCCGGTCGATTTCGATGCCGGCGCGCGCGTATTCGTAGAGTGGTTTCCCTTGATGCTTGAGTGCCGAATGCATGGGGGGGATTTGTTCGATATCGCCCCTGAAGCGGGGCAGCGCGGCGCTGATGTCGTCGCAGCTTGCTGCAACGCTGTGTTCGGAAAGGATGTCGCCTTCGGGATCGCCTGTCGTGGTGGTGATGCCCAGCAGCATGGTCGCGCGGTAGTGTTTGTCGGATTCCAGCAGGTAAGCAGAAAACTTGGTGGCTTCACCAAAACACAACGGCAGCAAGCCGTCGGCAAACGGGTCGAGGGTGCCCGTGTGCCCGGCCTTTTTGGCGTTGAGCAGCCACTTGGCTTTTTGCAGGGCGGCGTTCGAGGTGATGCCGACCGGCTTGTTTAGCAGCAGCACGCCGTCTATCGGTTGGCGGGCGGGTTTCACTCGCTGATCGGTTTGGGATCTACGCTTGCGTCATCTTCTTCTGGGGAAGGGGGCGCGTTTTTGGCGTCTTCGGCGACTGCGGCTTCGATCAAGTGGCTGAGCTGCATGCCGTATTCGACCGAACGGTCGTAGACGAAGGTGAGCTTGGGCACCACGCGCAACTGCATGCGGTTGGAGAGCTGGGAACGCAGGAAGCCGCTAGCACGCTGCAGCCCCTGCAGGCAGGCGTCATGCTCGGGCTGGCCGCCGAGGGTGGTGAAGAACACCTTGGCGAATTCCATGTCGCGGTTGACCTCCACCTCGGTGATGGTCAGCATGCCGACGCGCGGATCCTTCACTTCCTGCCGGATCAACTCCGGCAGTTCGCGCTGAATC
>NCHD01000090.1 GCA_002257045.1 Hydrogenophilales bacterium 16-61-112
CGAGCCTGCCGGCAAGATGCTGCTCGACGCGCTGCTGGCGATCAAGGCGCAGGACGAAACCCTGTCGTTGCGGCGTTCCTGCCGCGAAGGCGTGTGCGGTTCGGATGCGATGAACGTCAACGGCAAGAACCGGCTGGCGTGCATCACGCCCTTGTCCGAATTGAAGCAGCCGATCGAGGTGCGGCCGTTGCCGGGCCTGCCGGTGATCCGTGACCTGATCGTGGACATGGAGCCGTTCTACAAACAATACCGCTCGATCAAGCCGTATCTGATCAACGACGAGCCCGAGCCCGAGGTCGAGCGTCTGCAAACCCCGGATGACCGAGCGCTGCTCGACCGTGCCTACGAATGCATCCTGTGCGGCTGCTGCACTTCGGCGTGCCCGTCGTACTGGTGGAATCCGGAAAAATTCGTGGGCCCGGCCGGGTTGCTGCAGGCCTATCGCTTCATCGCCGATTCGCGCGACGAGGCAAGCGCCGAACGGCTGGACAATCTGGAAGACCCGTATCGCCTGTATCGCTGTCGCGGCATCATGAATTGCGTCGACGCCTGCCCCAAGGGATTGAACCCGACCGAGGCCATCGGCCGTATCAAATCCCTGCTGGTCAAGCGGCGTGTCTGATACGGATATGCTGGCCAGCGACCGGATCACCTGGCGCTGCCGCCGCGGTTTGCTGGAACTCGATCTCTGGCTGGGTGGCTTTTGGGCCACGCACCGCGCTACACTTCAGCCTGATGAGACGGCCGCGCTGGAGCGGCTGCTGACGCTGTCGGACATGGAGATTGCGGACCGATTGCAGGGCAAGCCGCCTGGCGGCGATGCCGGTCTTGCAGCGATTTTGCAACGCCTGCATACCTATCAGGCTGCACTACTTTCAGGAAGCACGATGAAAAAAACCGCCACCCTTACTTTCAGCGACGGCAGTCCGTCCATTGAACTGCCGATCGAGCAGGGTACCTACGGCAAGCCGGTGATCGACATCCGCGCGCTGGCCGCACAAGGCTACTTCACTCACGATCCCGGCTTCACCGCGACATCCAGCTGCAACTCGGCCATCACCTACATCGACGGCGACGAAGGCCTGCTGTATTACCGCGGTTATCCGATCGAAGAGCTGGCATACAAGTCGGACTACATGGAAGTAAGTTATCTGCTGCTGCATGGCGAATTGCCGACGGCGGAGCAGAAGATGGCATTCGTGCAGTCGATCCGCCACCACACCATGCTGCACGACCAGATGGAAAACGTGTTCCGCGGCTTCCGCCGCGATGCGCATCCGATGGCGGTAATGGTCAGCGTCACCGGTGCGATGTCGGCGTTTTATCACGACGACATGAATATTTTCGATGCGCGGCAGCGCGAGATTGTGGCGCACCGGCTGATTGCAAAAGTGCCGACAGTGGCGGCCTGGAGCTACAAATACAACGAAGGCCAGCCTTTCGTGTATCCGCAGAACCGTCTCTCCTACGCCGAGAACTTCATGCACATGATGTTCTCGACGCCGTGTGAACCCTACGAACCCAATCCCGTGCTGGCACGCGCGCTCGACCGCATTTTCATCCTGCATGCCGACCACGAGCAGAATGCGTCGACCTCCACGGTGCGTCTGGCCGGCTCCAGCGGCGCTAATCCCTATGCCAGCATTGCCAGCGGCATGGCTTCGCTGTGGGGACCGCTGCACGGCGGCGCCAACGAAGCGGTACTGAAAATGCTCGACGAGATGGGCGACATTTCGCGCATTCCCGAATTCATCAAGCGTGCGAAGGACAAGACCAGCGGCTTCCGCCTGATGGGCTTTGGCCACCGCGTCTACAAGAATATGGATCCGCGCGCGCGCATCATCCGCGAGACCTGCTACGAAGTGCTCGACGAGTTGGGGCTGCGCGACGACCCCCAGTTCAAGATGGCGATGGAACTGGAACGCATCGCGATGGAAGACGAGTACTTCATTTCGCGCAAGCTCTATCCCAACGTCGATTTCTACTCCGGCATCATTTTCCGTGCGATGGGCATTCCCACCAGCATGTTCACCGCGATGTTCGCACTGGCGCGCACCGCCGGCTGGGTCGCGCAGTGGAACGAAATGCTGTCCGACCCCGCGCATAAAATTGGCCGTCCACGTCAGCTATACACCGGCGCTGCCCGGCGAGCATTCGTGCCGATGGATCAACGCAGCGCCTGATTCGCCAGCCTGCCAAGCGATTGCCGATGAATTCACCCGACTGGTCGTCGACGTCTGCGCTGTATGCGGGTAACGCGGCCTATCTCGAACAGTTTGCCGACGACGCGCTGGCGCCCTGGCTCGCGCAGCCGCTGCCAGGTCTCGACGACTGTTCGGACGCTGCCCAGGTCGGGGTGCTGCGACTCATCAATTCCTACCGCTACTTGGGCGTGCGGCAAGCGGATCTCGATCCCTTGCGGCGTTTCGAACCCCCGCCCACACCCGAGCTCGACCCCGCCCATTACGGCCTGACCGAAGCCGATCTCGGCCGTACGTTCGAGACCGGTTCCCTGTTCGGGGTCGAGCGCACCACCCTGAGCGAAATCCTGCAACGGCTGAAAGGCGCGTATTGCGGTCACATCGGCATCGAATACATGCACATCACCGATGTGGCGCGCAAACGCTGGCTGCAGGAACGCTTCGAATTGGCGCAGGGAAACTTCGGCGCATCACCGGCGCTGAAACAGCAACTGCTGCAGCGGCTGACCGATGCCGAGACGCTGGAAAAATTCCTGCACACGCGCTACGTCGGGCAAAAGCGCTTTTCGCTGGAAGGCGGGGAAAGCCTGATTCCGCTGCTCGATCTGGTGATTTCACGCTGCGCCCGTCATGGTGCGAAGGAAGTCGTGATGGGCATGGCGCATCGCGGCCGAATCAACGTGCTGGTCAATATCATGGGGCGTTCGCTCGAAAGCCTTTACGCTGAGCCGCAACCGGGCGACGGCGCGCCCTTGTCCGGCGACGTCAAATACCACCAGGGGTTTTCCACCGACGTGATGCTGCCCAACGGGCCGGTGCACCTGGCGCTGGCTTTCAATCCATCGCACCTCGAAATTGTGCATCCGGTGGTACGCGGGTCGGTACGCGCGCGGCAGGACCGGCGCGGCGACGTGCTCGGCTACGAAGTGGTGCCCGTGATCCTGCACGGCGACGCCGCGCTGTCGGGGCAGGGCGTGGTGATGGAAAGCCTCAACATGTCGCAGACGCGCGGGTTCCGCAACCACGGCGCAATCCACATCGTCATCAATAACCAGATCGGTTTCACCACATCCGACCCGCGCGATGTGCGTTCGACCCTGTACTGTACCGATGTCGCCAAGATGGTCGAGGCGCCAGTGCTGCACGTTAACGCGGACGACCCCGAGGCGGTGGCGTTCGCGGTGCGCACGGCGGTCGATTTCCGCTACACCTTTCACAAGAATATTTTCATCGACCTGGTGTGCTATCGCCGCCATGGTCACAACGAGCAGGATGAGCCGCTCGCCACCCAGCCCTTGATGTATCGCCGCATCCAGGCGCATCCCAGTACCCGGACCCTGTATGCGCAGCAACTGGTGAACGAAGGCGTGCTGACCCAGGCCGACGCCGACACCCTGGTCGACCGCTGCCGCGAACGCCTCGAACAGGGCGGCTCACCCAGCTCGCCGGTTCAGTCAGACTTCAGCCGGACGTTTGGCATCGACTGGGCACGCTTCAACGGCCAGCCGGATGTCGAGGTGTCGACTGCCATCACCGCGGGGCGGCTGGACTTCCTCGGTGAGCGCATCACCACGCTGCAACACGAAATCGAACTGCACTCGCGGGTACAAAAGGTGCTGGATGACCGCCGCAAAATGCGCGCAGGCGAATTGCCGGTCGACTGGGGCTACGCTGAAAACCTGGCCTACGCCAGCCTGCTCGATGCCGGCCACAACGTCCGTGTGTCGGGCCAGGATTCGGCACGCGGCACGTTTTTCCACCGCCATGCGGTGTGGCACGACCAGAAGCGCGAACGTCGCCAAAGCGGCGTATATATCCCGCTCGAACATCTGCATGCGCGCCAGGGCAATTTCACCATCATCGATTCGCTGTTGTCGGAAGAGGCCGTGCTGGCGTTCGAATACGGCTACGCAACCGCCGACCCCGACACCCTCGTGGTGTGGGAAGCGCAGTTCGGCGACTTCGCCAACGGCGCGCAGGTCGTGATCGATCAATTCATTGCCAGCGGCGAAGCCAAATGGGGCCGTTTATGCGGCCTCACGCTGATGCTGCCGCATGGGCTGGAAGGGCAGGGACCGGAGCACTCATCCGCTCGGCTGGAACGCTTTTTGCAACTCTGCGCGCAGGACAACATCCAGGTCTGCGTGCCCACGCTGCCCGCGCAGATGTTTCACCTGTTGCGGCGGCAGCTGGTGCGGCCTTTGCGCAAACCACTGGTGATTTTGAGTCCGAAAGGCCTGCTGCGCTATCCAGCCTCCACTTCGTCGCTGGCTGATCTGAGCGGAGGCTGTTTCCAGGCCGTGATCGACGACCCGCGCGCGCCGGTTCAGGCGAAACGCGTGGTGGCATGCAGCGGGCGCGTGTGGTTCGACCTGGATGCGGCGCGCCAGGCACGCGGGCTGGACGACGTTGCATTGGTTCGGGTGGAACAGTTGTACCCGTTCCCCGAGGCGCTGTTCACCAAGGTGTTGAATGCCTATCCGCAGGCCGCCACTTTTGTCTGGGCGCAAGAAGAGCCCATGAATCAGGGGGCCTGGTTTCAGACCCTACATCACCTCAACCATTGCGCGCCCGAAGGCCGGCGGTTCCATTACGCAGGTCGTCCGCCCGCTGCCGCGCCGGCATCCGGCCATTTATCACGCCACCGGGCTGAACTGGACGCGCTGTTGCACAACGCGCTGGAAACATCGTATGAAAGTTGAAGTGCGGGTGCCGATGCTGTCCGACTCGGTGGCGAGCGGAACCTTGCTGCCCTGGCGCAAGCAGGTGGGCGAGCGCGTTGCGCGTGATGAAGCGCTGGTCGATCTTGAAACCGACAAGGTGATTCTCGAAATCCCTGCGCCGGCATCCGGCACGCTGCTTGAACTGCGCCTGCCCGAGGGCACCGTGGTCAAGGCGGATGAAGTCGTTGCAGTGATTGAAACCGGTAATGAATCCATGGCGCTTGATCCGTCGATTCAGCCTGCGGCGGCTGCCAGGCCGGCGTCGCCCGTTCTGCCCGCTGTGGCGATTAAAACCGCCGCCGCACAAACACCTGTTCCCGTTGCCGTGCCGGCAGCGTGTGTTCCTTTACCGGCGACGCAGCAGACACCTCAGCCGGGTGAATTCCGCCGCGAACCCATGTCGCGCCTGCGCAGCCGCGTGGCCGAGCGACTGGTCGCAGCGCAGCACAGCGCCGCCATGCTCACCACATTCAATGAAGTGAACATGCAAGCGGTAAACGAACTGCGTCAGCGCTACAAGGGTGAATTCGAGACCCGGTATGGCGTTAAGCTGGGTTACATGTCGTTTTTTGTGCGCGCGGTGTGCCAGGCGCTCGCGCAGTTCCCCGTCGTCAATGCTGCCATCGACGGCCATGACATCGTGTGGCACGGCGATGCGGACATCGGCATCGCCATCTCCAGCCCGCGCGGGCTGGTCGTCCCCATCCTGCGTCGCGCGCAAACCCTGTCGTCGGCTGAAGTCGAGCGCGCCATTGCCGATTTCGGTCTGCGCGCGCGAGAGAGCAAGCTCATGCTTGACGACCTCACGGGCGGCACGTTTTCCATCACCAATGGCGGCGTGTTCGGTTCGATGTTATCGACGCCCATCCTCAACCCGCCGCAATCGGCCATTCTTGGCATGCATGCCATCCTGGATCGGCCGATCGCTGAAAACGGCCTGGTGGTGATCCGGCCGATGATGTATCTGGCACTGACCTACGACCATCGACTCATCGACGGCCGCGACGCAGTGCAGTTTCTGGTTGCTGTCAAAGCCGCGCTGGAAGCCCCGGAGGCCTTGCTGACACAAGACTGAGCCCAGAGCCAACTGGCCTGATAGGGGTTTTCACGGTTCAGTTTGGGCGGATATTGCCGCTATTCATGTCGATATGGACCATTCGAGTGATTGCGCCGTGATTTTGGCCCCGTTTATTTGCAGAGAGAAACCGGCATGAACTTTCCCTCTGCATTCATCAAGAACGAACCGGCCC
>NCHD01000091.1 GCA_002257045.1 Hydrogenophilales bacterium 16-61-112
TGTTGCGATGAGCAGTTCTCCAAAACATCACCCGGAATCTGCCGGGGCAAAAATGCAAACAAGGCGCGGGTTCAACCCCAGCGCCTTGTTTGACCTATCCTATTGGCGCGCCGCGATATCCGCTTTCAGGCGCGCAATCAAGTCATCCAAACCGAGCTGCCCCAAGTCCTGGTTGCCGCGAGCACGAACTGAAACCGCTTGGGTTTCCATTTCCTTGTCGCCGACGACCAGCAAATACGGCAGCTTTTGCAAGCTATGTTCGCGGATTTTATAGGTAATCTTGTTGTTACTCAAGTCCGATGACGCGCGGATGCCAGCCGCACGGAGTTGGGCGACAACCTGCTGGGCGAAATCCGCCTGCTTGTCGCTGATATTGAGCACCATCGCCTGCACCGGTGCCAGCCATACCGGGAAATTTCCGGCGTGGTGCTCGATCAGGATGCCGATGAAGCGTTCCATCGAGCCCAGAATCGCGCGGTGCAGCATGACCGGCGGCTTGCGGCTATTGTCTTCGTCGACGAACTCGGCGCCGAGTCGCACCGGCAAATTGAAATCCAGCTGGATCGTGCCGCACTGCCATAAACGACCGAGCGTATCTTTAAGCGTGAACTCGATCTTGGGGCCATAAAAAGCGCCTTCGCCAGGCTGCAGGTCATAAGACAGCCCGTTCTTGTCCAGTGCAGCGGCCAGAGCGGCTTCAGCGACATCCCATGATTCGTCCGAGCCAACGCGCTTGTCCGGCCGGGTCGACAACTTGACCAGCACGTCGCTGAAACCGAAGTCGGCATACACCTTTTGCAGCATGACGATGAAGTCCGCGACTTCCGGCTCGATCTGCTCTTCGGTACAGAAAATGTGGGCATCGTCCTGAGTGAAACCACGTACCCGCATGATGCCGTGCAATGCGCCCGACGGTTCGTTGCGATGACAGGAACCGAACTCGGCCAGGCGCAGTGGCAAATCGCGGTAGGAATGCAGCCCGTGATTGAATATCTGCACGTGACCGGGACAGTTCATCGGTTTCACTGCGTAATCGCGATTTTCAGACGACGTGGTGAACATGTTGTCGCGATAGTTATCCCAATGACCGGATTTTTCCCACAAGCTGCGATCCATGACCGCCGGGGTGCGCACTTCCTGGTAGCCGTACTCGACGAACTTGGCGCGCATGTACTGTTCGATTTGCTGCCACACGATCCAGCCCTTGGGGTGCCAGAAAACCATGCCCGGCGCTTCTTCCTGCATATGCAACAGGTCAAGCTGCTTGGCGAGACGGCGGTGATCGCGCTTTTCGGCTTCTTCCAGCCGGAACAGGTAGGCTTCGAGATCGTCCTTCTTCGCCCATGCCGTCCCATAAATACGTTGCAGCATCTCGTTCTTGCTGTCGCCGCGCCAGTAGGCGCCGGCCAGTTTCATCAGCTTGAAATGCTTGAGCTTGCCGGTCGACGGTACGTGTGGTCCACGACAGAGGTCGATGAAATCGCCCTCGCGATAGAGCGAAATGTCTTCATTGCTCGGAATCGAGGCGATGATCTCGGCCTTGTAAGCCTCGCCCATGTCACGGAAGAACGTGACGGCTTCGTCGCGCGGCATGACGCTGCGGGTCACTGGAATATCCTGCTTCGTCAGCTCAACCATTTTCTTTTCGATGGCCGCGAGGTCGTCCGGCGTAAAGGGACGCTTGTACGAAAAATCGTAGAAGAAACCGTCGTCAATCACTGGACCGATAGTCACCTGCGCGTCGGGGTACAGTGACTTCACTGCGTAAGCCAGCAGGTGCGCGGTCGAATGACGAATCATGTCGAGGCCGTCGGCATCCTTGTCGGTCACAATGGCCAGCGCAATATCGGTGTCAATGACATGACTGGTATCGACCAGTTCGCCATTCACCCGCCCGGCGAGCGCCGCCTTGGCTAGCCCCGCGCCGATGCTGGCAGCGACCTGTGCGACCGTGACCGGTGCATCGAACTGCCGAACCGAACCATCAGGAAGCGTGACATTAACCATGAACCCAACTCCAGAATGAAAAAAGCGCGGACTGCCCGCGCTTTTAGATACTACAAGAAGATGCTTAAAATTTTGTGAACCGCAATGCGCCAGTGCTTATCCAATGACCCATTTGCTAGTTCGCAACAACATATTGCCATCCCCAAGGTCATCCCGACCCATAAATATTGGTAGGCGCGAATGGACTCGAACCATCGACCCCCACCATGTCAAGGTGGTGCTCTAACCAGCTGAGCTACGCGCCTAATGCGGGGCGCATCTTAACTGAAACACGCCGGATGTGTCGAGAAAAACGTGAAAACATGCATTTCAAAACTTTACAGGTTTGATCGACTACCGTTAAACAGGCCTGGCTCGCAAACGCTCGAAATCTACAGTACGAATCGTTAAACCAGTGCAGTCAGCAATCAGTCTTGAGCCGATGACGCATCAAGCTCGAATTTGTCGAGCCGCAACGTGAGGTGCTCACCGGCTTCCGTCTTGGCCAGCATCCACTCCGCGCCCTCGCGGGTGTAGATGTCCAGCGGCATTACGCGCATTGAAGATCCACCCACGCGCACGGTCAGCTGCTGCCGGGTCAGGGCCGCGAATTCGAGCCGCTCGTGATCGATGCAGGCGATCGGCCGGTAGTCACTCACCTCAGACTGACGCCGGCTTTCTCGAACGGCGTCCATGCCTTGGCGACTGACGCCCCCAAGCGGCCGGCGAGACGTTCGGCCAAGCCTTCCTGCTGGGTGTAGTCGACGATGTCTTCGACCTTGATGATGTCGCGGGCGACCGATTCCACGCTGCCCAGTCCATCGGCAAGGCCGAGCTCAATGCTCTTTTCGCCGCTCCACACCAGCCCGCTGAACATCTCGGGCGTTTCCTTCAGGCGTTTGCCGCGACCTTGGCGCACCACGGCGATGAACTGCCCGTGGATTTCTTCGAGCATCTGCTTGGCAAAGGCCTGCTGCTTGGGATCAACGGGAGAAAATGGATCGAGAAAGCCCTTGTTTTCACCGGCCGTCAGCAAGCGCCGCTCTACACCGAGTTTGTCCATGGTCTGGGTGAAGCCGAAGCCATCCATCAAAACCCCGATCGAACCGACGAGACTGGCCTTGTCGACGAAAATCTTGTCGGCTCCTGCAGCGACGTAATAGCCTCCGGACGCGCAAATATCATCCACAACGGCGTACAGGGGGATTTTCGGATGCTTGGTACGCAGGCGCTTGATTTCATCGAAAATCTGCCCGGCCTGAACCGGACTGCCACCCGGGCTGTTGATGCGCAGGATGACCCCTTTGGTTTTCTTGTCGTCAAAGGCACCCTGAAGGCTGGCTATCACCGAGTCGGCGCTGGCCTGGTCGGATGCGATCACGCCTTGCAGGTCGACAAGCGCGGTGTGCTCCTTGATTGAGACACCGTCCGACCCAAACCAGCCAGCGACCAGAAACAACACGATGAAGAGATACAAAAAAGTCAGCGTCTTGAACAAGATGCCCCAGTGACGCGTTCGGCGCTGTTCCTGGATCGCCGATAACGCCAGTTTTTCGAGCACGCTGCGCTCCCAGTTCGGTACTTGTTCGCTCATAGAATTTCCGTCAGGCAGGTTCAATTAAGGGGACTCGGTGAGGTAAATATGACCATCACGCTCGACGACCGGCAAGCGGATCAGGCCGCGCCCTGCGCAGCGGCCGCCTACGCACGCGCCGGTTGCAGGATGATACAGCGCACCATGCGTGGCGCAGATCAAATAGTGCTGCGAGTCATCGAAGAACTCGCCCGGCTGCCAGTCGAGTTCCACCGGTACATGGCCACACTGGTTCATGAAAGCGCGCGGTTGACCGTCGAAACGCACCACGAAAGCAGGCTGCGGCTTGCCAAAGCGATCCAGTTCAAAACGCACGCCCCTGCCTTTCTCGGTCAATTCACTGGCTGTGCAGATCAGGCGTTCGCGTTCAGCCATGCATCCACCTCGGCAAAACTGTCCATCAACGCCAGTGGCGCGTGCGGGCGCAGGTCATCCAGCTCATGGGCGCCGTAGGTCACGCCCAGACTGGCCACGCCCGCATTCGACGCCATCAGCAAATCATGGCTGGTATCGCCGATTACCAAGGTGCGGTCCGGATCGGCATCGAGCTCCTCGATCAACTCCAGCACCATCGCCGGGTGTGGCTTGGAGTGTGTCTGGTCGGCGCAACGGGTTGCGCTGAACCACTCGCCCAGACCACTGGACGCCAGCGCCCGCTCGAGGCCCAGACGGCTTTTGCCGGTGGCGACGGCGAGTTGAAATCCGCTTGCATGCAAGCGGCTGATGCTGTCGGCCACGCCCTCGAACAACGGAATGTCGTTGTCGCGCCCCAGATAATGATGCCGATAGCGCTCGACCAGTCGCGGGTAATCCTCGGCTGGCAAGTCCGGTAACAAGGTCTGCAACGCCTGGACCAGCCCGAGTCCGATGATCTGGCGCGAAGCGCGATCGCCGGGCGCGGCAAGGCCGATGTCTTCGCAGGCGCGCTGGATTGAGTCGACGATCACGCCAGCGGAATCCATCAGGGTGCCGTCCCAGTCAAAAATCAGCAGGTCATAGTGCTTGGGCATGAAGCGAATCCAGAAAAGGTAAAAGATCTGCGGGCAAGGGTGCCTCGATCAGCAGGCGCTCACCCGTCACCGGATGGGCGAACGACAGCTTGGCTGCGTGCAAGAACATCCGCTTGAGACCCTGTTTGGCCAGCGTTTTATTTAATTCGAAGTCGCCGTATTTATCATCGCCCGCAATCGGGAACCCCATGTGCGAGGTGTGCACACGGATCTGGTGGGTGCGACCGGTTTTAAGTTCCGCTTCCAGCAGGGTGAAATCGGCAAACGACTCCAGCCGGCGGAAAATCGTGTGCGCAGTCTGGCCGTCATCGCGCACGGTGACACGTTTCTCGCCATCGTCGGTGACTCGTTTATGCAGCGGCAGCTTCACATGCTGCAGCGGGTTCGGCCAGCGCCCGGCCACCAGCGTCAGGTAGCGTTTTTCGATCTGGCCATCGCGCATCGCGGCGTGCAGCCCGACCAGTGCACGCCGCTTCAGCGCGATCAGCAACACGCCCGAGGTTTCGCGGTCGAGCCGGTGAACCAGCTCCATGAAACGGCATTCAGTCAGTTCCAGCCGCATCTGCTCGATCACGCCGCGCGAAATGCCACTGCCGCCATGCACCGCCATGCCTGCAGGTTTGTTCAATGCAATCAAGGCCTCGTCGCGATACAGGATGCGCGGCAGCAGCCGGATGCCGCCCTGCGGCAAATGGGTGGCAGGGGTGATGACCGGCGCAGCGGTTCGCACCGGCGGAATCCGTACTTCGTCGCCCAGTTGCAGGCGATAGCTGACTTCGACACGACCGCCATTGATGCGCACCTCGCCGCCACGCACGATCTTGTATATGCGGCTTTTCGGCACGCCTTTCAGCCGCGCCATCAGAAAATTGTCCAGCCGCTGGCCGTCGGCGCTGTCGTCAATCTTCACGCGGCGGACAGAATCTTTCTCTAAGTCATTATTTTTCATATACACTACCGCCGGTTCAGGCCTTGTTTTGGCTGACAAATTAGGGGTTTGACCCCTATACGAATACCGCCGGTTACAACGCTCACCGGCCGCCGCCTGCCCGGCCCGTCTGGATTCCTGCCGCCCAGCTCACATTAAGTTGGCGCGAACAGTCGAAACCACCCTGCCCCGCCAGTCGGCAAAGCAGCGATGTTATCAATAATGACGCGACAACACGCATACGAAAACAAGCATTCACGCTTGGCCCATGCCAGCGGGAATCGGAAAGACCGCCTCGGCCCTGCCGACGACACTCTCCAGGAACAGGACACCCTAACCCATGCCATTTCACTTACACCCCCTGTAATCGCATGAGCCGCTGACCCGCGGCAGTCTGGCCTGTCCCGTATGCCGCAAAGGCAATGTCTACAAGGGTGTCATCACCCGCGTCGAGCCCAGCCTGGAAGCCGCATTTGTCGATTACGGCTGCGAGCGCCACGGCTTCCTGCCGTTCAAGGAAATCGCCCGCTCCTGCCTGCCCGGCAACGGCCGTCCGCAGGATGCGCTGAAAGAAGGCCAGGAGCTGCTGGTCCAAGTGGAGAAGGACGAACGCGGCAACAAGGGCGCTGCCCTGACCACCTACGTTTCGCTGGCTGGCCGCTATGTCGTGCTGATGCCGACTAACCCCCGCGGCGGCGGCGTCTCACGGCGCATCGAAGGCGAAGAGCGCAACGAACTGCGCGACACCCTGGCGCAACTCGACATCCCGGAAGGCATGAGCCTGATTGCCCGCACCGCCGGCATCGGTCGCACCGCCGAAGAGTTCCAGTGGGACTTGAACTATCTGCTGAGCCTGTGGAAAGCCATCGACGGCGCGTCCACCTCGCAAAAAGGCGCCTTCCTGATTTACCAGGAAGGTAGCTTGGTCATCCGCGCCATTCGCGATTACTTCTCTGCTGACATTGGCGAAATTCTGATCGACACGCAGGATATTTACGACCAGGCGCAGCAGTTCATGGCCCACGTAATGCCGGCCAACGTCAATAAGGTCAAGCTCTACCACGACGACGTGCCGCTGTTCTCGCGCTTCCAGATCGAACACCAGATCGAGTCGGCGTATTCACGCCAGGTCAACCTGCCGTCCGGCGGCGCGATCGTGATCGATCACACCGAAGCGCTGGTGTCGGTCGACGTCAACTCGGCGCGCTCCACCAAGGGCAGCGATGTCGAGCACACCGCCACGGCCACCAACCTCGAGGCGGCAGACGAAATTGCCCGCCAGATGCGCCTGCGCGACCTCGGCGGCTTGATCGTGATCGATTTCATCGACATGGAAAACCCGAAGAATCAGCGCGATGTAGAAATGCGCCTGAAGGACGCGCTTCATCACGACCGCGCCCGCGTGCAAACCGGCAAGATCTCGCGCTTCGGCCTGCTGGAAATGTCACGCCAGCGGCTCCAGCCGTCTTTGGGCGAAACCAGCTACAACCCCTGCCCGCGCTGCCACGGTACCGGACACATCCGCGGCACCGAATCGTCTGCGCTGCACATCCTGCGCATCCTGCAGGAAGAAGCGATGAAGGACAGCACGGGGGCCATCCACGTCCAGTTGCCGGTCGATGTCGCCACTTTCCTGCTGAAGAGCCCAGCTATAAAATGGCGACCTTGCCGGAGGCAGAGTCGGGCTATCAAGCCGTGCAGGCGCCTGCGCCGATCCGACAGGAAGCGGCCGTCAAATCGATTGCCCCGCCCAAACCGGTTCCTGCTGTGCGGCCCGTCGTTGCTGCCGAACCGCAGGCGCAGGGTGGTCTGCTCGACCGCATCGTCGGCTGGTTCAAGAAGCGGGGCGACGACACCGCCGCTGACATAGCCGCCCCTGCCGAAGTAATACCCGCCATTGTTCGTCCCGAGCGCAGCGAGCGCCCAGCCGAACGCCGTGAACGCTCGAGCGAGCGTAAGCCCGGTCAGCGGCGCGGCCGCAGCGAAGGTCGCAACGGCGAAGCCCGTACCCCGGAAACGCGTGGTGAAGCCCGCCAACCTGATACGCGTCAGGCCGAGCCGCGCCAGAACGCGCCGCGTCAAAACGAGGCACGCGGCAACGAAACGGACAAACCCGCGCGCGCCCCTCGCCAGCCCAAGCCACGGCCAGAGGCTGAGGTCCCCGCAAGCGCAGTTGAACTGAGTGACGCACCCCGTGAAAACGGTAGCGAAGAGAAACGGGAATCACGCAGCCGTCGCGGACGCGGCAATCGTCGCCCGCGTGAAACCCGTCCAGACGCGGCAGCCGGCACGCCGATGGCCGTGATCGAAATTGCAGGTTTCCGCGCCATTGTCGAAGTCGCGCGTGCGCCCAGAGCGACACCTGTCCCCCAAGCTTCCACCCAACAGGCGCTGCAACTGGAAACCACCACGACATCTGGCGTGCCAGTTGCCGTAACCGCTTCACCCACCGCCATTCTTGCTGAGATGACGACGGGTGCAGCCAACCTGCAGCAGGTAGAAACTCAGGGGACAGCCGCCAGCTCACAAGACACGCAGGATGCTGGACGTCCACGCCGTCGTCGGCGCCCAGCGGCCAAACCAGCTGAAGCAGACACCCCCAGCCTGCTGCAAGTTGAAACCAGCGCGGCGGCCATTCCTGTGGCCGAACCCGCAACAGCCGATGCGCCCCACCCAACGCGCCGTCGCCCACGTCCGCAAGCCAGCATCAGCCATGAACCGCTGGTTCAGGTGGAAACGCAGGCGGATTAATCCACATCCGGACTGCGTAAACAGGGCCGCTTCTTGCGGCCCTGTTTACGTTGTGGCCGGGCTGCAACTGGCCGCTTGCCAGCAAGCGGCCAGCGGAACAGGTGTCGTGTCGTTATATGAGGAGCTGGCTTCAGACGTACTTTCCTCAGGAGCCGCAAGTACTCGATGCGCACCTGTCAACCCACCTCAATCCATGCCTATGAATGGACCCGCAAACCATGACCGACTTTGCGCCCGAAATGGACTCTGACAGCAGCGTCTACAAGACCTTGCTGGAATCGACCCAAGCAATTCCCTGGAAAATCGACTGGGCCAGCATGCGCTTCGCCTACATTGGGCCGCAGA